>CACGWH010000043.1 GCA_902576765.1 uncultured Pelagibacteraceae bacterium | reverse complement strand
ATCTAAAACGAGTTGAGTAAATCGCTCTTACTGCTATGAAAGTAAGGACAAGCGCACCAAAACTTAAAAAGTAAAAGAATTCTCCTCTTGCCTCTAAGCCACCAACGTTTGGAAAAGGTGGCGTTGTAAAACCTTGTCCCGCTCCAATAATCTCTATACCACCAGAAATTTCTCCTGCAGCAACTCCTAAACCTAATGTACAAATTGCAAAATAATGTCCTCTTAGTCCTAAAATCGCATAACCAATTAATCCTGCAACAATAGTTGGAACAACAGCAGCAACTACAAGTCCAGCTGCCATTCCTTGAAAAAATTGTGAAGGTGTATGTACAAACGTTTTTTCTCCTCCACTTTCTGTCCATTCTGCTAATGGAAAAAACATTCCAACTTGTACTGATGCACATAAATACATCCCTAAACCATAGAACAAAATATTACCAAATGTGTTATATCCCATTTCACCACCCTGAATATTCCAAGTGGTAGCTAAAACAATTAATACACACAAAATAGATAATTGAACTTTAAATGCTGGAAATACAAAAGGTGCAATTAGCCCAAATATTAAAATTGCTGCATATAATAAGACATTTTTGTTCATTATTTTAAATATTCTCTTTTTCTTGAAAGTTTAAATCTTCTATAAACAAGAATTAAAACCAATAATAAAAACACTGAACCTATTCTAAATTCTGTGCCTAAAATGTAGTCAGCAAACTCTTCAAATACACCAAGGCCCATACCAGACATTGCAACGCCAGGTAAGTTGCCCAGACCCGCAACAATAACAATCATGAACGATCTAATAGTATATGGTAATCCCATATAAGGGTGAATTGTAAAAGTGATTGAAATTAATGCTCCTGCAACACCACAAAGAGCAGCGTTTAATCCAAAAGTTGCTGCATAAACTTTTTCTGTATCTACACCTAAAATCTTTGCAGCTCTTGCGTTTTGAGCTGTCGCTCTAATTGCTCGACCAAGTTTCGATTTTTTCATATAGATTACTAAACCAATAGCAAAAACAATACTAACGAACGCTGAAAATATTTTTGAGTTTGGTAAAACTACTGCACTATCAAATAAAAATGTTGTACCATAACCCGAATTAGCTAAGACAACATCTGCACCAAATGCAAAGTTCATTAGCTGCATAAAAAGAATGCTGATGCCGAATGTAGCAAGAATTGAGATAAACAAGTCTCTATCAACAACTTTATTAATTACTAATTTATAAATTCCGACACCAACAAAATACATTATTATTGGGGACACTATTACTCCCCAAGCTGGATGAATTCCGTAAAGATACATAAAGTATGCAATGTATCCACCTAGAATAACTAAATCACCTTGTGCAATGTTTATGATATTCATGACTCCCCATTGCAAAGCCATACCATAAGCAATTAACGCAAATAAAATTCCAAGTAGTATCCCATCCAAGCAAGCTTGAACAGTTATCATCGGATACTGAAAAACCATGAAGTCCATATTTGCCTCTAAAAAAAATACCCCCTAGAGTTTAGGGGGTATTTAAAGATTTGTTATTATCTGTCAGACCACTTAGGAATTGGGTGAATCAATTTAGCTGATGCCCACTTAAGTGGAGCTACAACTTTATTTTCACATTTCCCAGCGCCGTCACACATTACTTGGAAAAGTACCATCGGCTTGTCAACATTTTGACCACCCGGTGCGAACTTAATATTTCCATAGAATGTTTGCATGTTAGTAGCTGCAAGAGCATCTCTTACTTTCTTTTGATCAAAAGAATTTGCTCTTTCAAATGCATCTTTGAACACTAACAACGCAGCAGAAGATTCTGCAGATTGATATGGCGGATCATATCCAAACTCTTTTTGGAAGTCTGCCGCATACGTCATACCATCTTTAAAGAAGTTATCTTTATAAGTTAGTGTTTTATGCCATTGAGAAGCACATAATGCATACTGAGAGTTTTTACCATGTTGTTTTGATAATTTCGCAGCATCACAATGTGTCATTGCTAACATTGGAACATCAACCTTCATTTCAGCAATTTGTCTAATTGCAGTTAA
>CACGWH010000042.1 GCA_902576765.1 uncultured Pelagibacteraceae bacterium | reverse complement strand
CCTGTTTCAATATTTTTAACTTTAAAAATATCTTTTTGAATTATTTCAGTATTTAATTTTAATTTTTTTGAAACCTCTCTTAGAAAAACACATTTATGATAACTTTTTTCAAACAAATTGATTTTCATGTTCCTTTTTAATTTTTTCATGATAATAGCCACGATAAGCCCAGGCATACCTCCTCCAGTTCCTAAATCTGAGGTTGTATGGTAATTTAAATCAACAAAATCAATTATTTGTGCAGAATCGATGATATGTCTTTCCCTTATTGCCCCTTTTTCGTGCATTTTTTTGCTTATAATGTTAATTTCTCTATTTTTTCGCTGAATCATAGAAATCAAGCTTTCAAACTCATTACAAGTTTCACGTGAAACATTGGGACTAAGTATTTTTGAGTAAGATTTGAGAATCAAGTTGTCCATTAAGCTATATGCTTAATAGACTTTCTTTTGACGTGTGACAACAAAATATATACAGCAGCAGGGGTTATTCCATCAATTCTGAGAGCCTGGCCCATGGTTTTTGGCCTTATTCGCTTAAATTTTGCCTTTACTTCGTTAGATAAACCAGAAAATTGGTCATAATTAATATTTTCAGGAATAGATAAATTTTCATCTCTCTTGAATGCTAAAATATCAGCCTTTTGTTTTTTTAAATATCCTCTGTAATGAGAGTTAATTTCAATTTGTTCATCTATTTCATCACCATGATTAAGAATTTCAGGCCAAATTTCTCTTATTTTTTTCATATTTACACCCTTTTGAGTTAAAATCTCGTCTGCAGATCTTAAAACGCCATCTTTTGCAATTTTTATTCCATGTTTGTCTGCTTTTGAGGGCGAAATACTGAAGTTAGACATCTGAAGGGATATTTGGCTCAATTTATTGAATTTATCCAAAAATATTTCTTTCCTTGCTGATGATATTAAACCGATGCCAATTCCTTTATGGGTTAATCTAAGATCTGCATTATCAGATCTTAAGCTTAATCTATATTCAGCTCGCGATGTAAACATTCGATATGGCTCAGCGACTCCCTTTGTAACCAGGTCATCTATCATGACACCAATATAAGCATCTGACCTGTCTAGTATAAAGGGCTCCAAATTTTTAAATGATAATGCTGCATTTATTCCAGCTATAAGACCTTGTGCAGCAGCTTCCTCATAGCCTGTTGTTCCATTAATCTGACCTGCTAAGTACAAATTTTTTATTTTTTTTGTTTCTAGAGTTAAAAAAAGCTCCCTAGGATCAATATAGTCATATTCTATTGCATATCCAGGTCTTATAACTTTTACATCTTCTAAACCATTGATATTGTTAAGTATTTCATGTTGTACAACCTCAGGTAGCGAAGTCGAAATACCATTCGGGTAAATAGTATGATCATTAAGCCCTTCGGGCTCTAAAAATATTTGATGCCTAGCTTTGTCAGAAAATTTTACTATCTTATCCTCAATTGATGGACAATATCTTGGACCAACACCTTGGATACTCCCAGAGTACATAGCGCTTTTCGATAAATTCTTTTCAATTATTTTGTGAACCTTTTCATTTGTATATGTCATCGAACACGATACTTGTTTATTTAAATTTTTTTTTGTTAAGAATGAAAAAAAATAAGGATCATCATCTGCAAATTGTTTCTCTAAATTTTTATAATTAATGGTCCTAGAATCTAATCTCGGAGGTGTTCCCGTTTTTAATCTACCAATTTTAAACCTATGTTTTTTAAGTTGCTCACTTAAACCTGTGCTGGGTTTTTCATTAAAACGACCAGCAGGCGTCTTTGTATTTCCTATGTGTATTAATCCATTCAAAAAAGTGCCTGTTGTTAGTATTAACTTGTTACATGACACCTTGTTACCTTTTTGTGTAACAAACCCACTTATCGTATTATTTACGAAAATAAACTTAATTACTGGATCTGAAAAAATCGTTAAATTACAATAGTTTACAAGTTTTTCTTGCATAAATTTTTTATATAGCGATCTATCAGACTGTGTTCTAGGGCCTCTTACTGCAGGGCCCCTGCTTCTATTCAACAATCTGAATTGAATTCCAGACTTGTCAGCAACCTCACCCATA
>CACGWH010000041.1 GCA_902576765.1 uncultured Pelagibacteraceae bacterium | reverse complement strand
TTTTTAAAAAAAAAGGAAACAACTATTTTAACAACACGTTTTGAAGATTTTTATTTATCTTTCTTATTGAAAATATTTTTAAAATTTAAATTTAAAAATGTTTATTTGGAATATCAAAAGAGTTTAATTCAATATATTAATCCAAAATTTATAATTACCTTTACAGACAATAATGTTGTTTTTTATAAACTAAAAAAATATTTCCCGCACATAAAATTCATAAGTGTTCAAAATGGTAATCGATTTGGTTTAGGAGATTTTTTAGATAGTAGAAGAAAGTTTAATAATTTAAAAAAACTTAAGTTAAAGAGTGATTTTTATATTGTACAGGATGAATTTTCAAAAAAATTTTTGTCTCAAGTTTTTAATTCTAAGTTTATTGTACTTGGCTCTTTAAAAAATAATTTAATTAAATTAAAAAAGCAAAAAAAAAATAAAAGAATTCTTTTTATTTCTCAATGGAGAGATACTGAAAGATTTTTGATTCAAGATCAGATTTATCCAAAGGATAAATTTTATGAAGCAGAAAATATCTTGTTAAAAAAAGTTGTAAATTATTGTAACTTAAAAAATATTACCTTAGATGTTAAATTAGCTACAGCTCATAGAAAAGAAAAAAATTTCTTTAAAAAGAAATTGAGACATAATATTAAATCATTTAATTTAATTGATTACTCTGAAACTAATTATCGAAAAAATTATTCTTTTCTTGATAGATACACTCTGGTCACTACAGTCGACTCTACATTAGGTTTTGAATGTATGATGCGAGGAATAAAGACAGTTTTTTATTCAATTAGAAATTTTTATCTAAAAATTCCAAACAAAAATAAACCAAATGAATTATCAAATTTAGTTAAAATTAAACATGATCTAAAAAGTTTTTATGTTAACAAACCAATTACTTCTGATAAAAACTTTAATCAATTCCTAGACGTTAATTATAATTTATCTTATAAAAAATGGTACCAAAAAAATTTTCACATAGTAAAAAAATTTAAATATTTCGATTTACGAGGAAAAAATATAAATGATATTTTAAAAGTAAGACAATTATGAAATTAGCAATTATTCCAGCACGATCAGGTAGTAAAAGAATTAAGAACAAGAATATAAAAAATTTTTTTGGTAAGCCAATAATATACTGGTCGATTAAGTTAGCCATAGAGACAAATTTATTTGATAAAATTATTGTCTCAACTGATAGTCACAAAATTGCAAAACTTTCCCGAAGTTATGGTGCAGAAACTCCATTTATTAGACCAAAAAATCTTTCTAATGATTATGTTAATACTAATGAGGTTATCAAACATTCTATTAAATGGTTTAAAAGTAAAAAAATAGATTTTGATTATGTTTGTTGTATTTATCCTACTGCACCCTTTTTAACTAAAAAAAACATAAAAAAAGGTTTAAAACTATTAACTACAAAAAAAAAATTATTCTCTTTTACAGTTACATCATTTCCCCATCCAATAGAAAGAGCACTAAGTGTTAAAAAGAATGGAGAAGTTATTCCTCTATCAAAAAAAAACGAGATGAAAAGATCACAAGAATTTAATATTTTTTATCATGATATTGGTCAAATGTACTGGGGAAGATCAGATGCATTTTTGGAAAATAAAAAAATTTTTTCAAAAAATTCAGTAGCAATACAAGTACCCAGATATCTTTCTCACGACATTAATACAATTGACGAATGGAAAAATGCAGAAATGGTTTTTAAATCTTTAAAGATAAATAAATTAATTTGAAAGCAAATTTTAAATTTGAAAATTAATAAATGAAAACTTGTCTATTTTTAGGTTATAAAAATAAAAAAACAAAATTAATTTCAGCGATTAAAAATAAAAGATGGAAAGTCGTTCAATGGGGTAATAAAAGACCAACTTTAGATTTTAAAAAATACGACCTTATAATAAGTTTTGGATACAAACATTTAATAAAAAAAAAAATATTAGTTAGTTGTAAGAGACCATTGATAAATTTGCACATTTCTTATTTGCCTTATAATAAAGGATCAAACCCAAATTTTTGGTCCTTTATAAAAAATACCCCAAAAGGAATTTCAATTCATGAAATGAATGA
>CACGWH010000040.1 GCA_902576765.1 uncultured Pelagibacteraceae bacterium | reverse complement strand
TTTAATATATTTCGTTCCTTCCCAAGGGCTTTCATAATCAAAATTTCTATAATTTTGCTCTAATTTGACTGGCTCAGTAATGACTTTTTTTTTCTCTTCACTGTATCTAACTTCTAAATGACCAGTTAGTGGAAAATCTTTTCTTAAAGGGTGTCCTTCAAAACCATAGTCTGTAAGTATCCTTCTTAAATCTGGATGATCTTTAAAATTTACACCATACATATCAAAAACTTCTCTTTCCATCCAATTAGCTGAGGGAAATATGCTTGTTAAAGAAGGTATAACTTCATTTTCATTAATGAAATAGCTCACGATCATTCTTTGATTAAACTCATGACTTAAAAATAAATATACAATTTTAAACCTATGTGTTTCCTCGGGATAATCTACAACTGTTATATCAATTAATTGTCGAAATTTAAAATCTTTATTTGTTTTCAAAAACATAACAACATCAATTAAATCTTCTTTATCAATTTGAACATAAATTTGATTATGCTTAATTGAAGTTTTATTTATTTTTGTAGTAAGTTCTGAATTTATTTTTTTTTCTAAATCGATTAAATTTTCCATATCACCTACTAAACGAACCTTTGTTTCTAATTTTTTTTTGTAATTGCATTATTCCATAAAGTAAGGCCTCAGCTGATGGTGGACAGCCAGGTACATAAACATCAACAGGTACAATACGATCACATCCTCTTACAACAGAATATGAATAATGATAATAACCACCGCCATTAGCACAACTACCCATTGATATTACATATCTCGGCTCTGGCATTTGATCATAGACTTTTCTTAAAGCTGGAGCCATTTTATTTGTTAAAGTTCCTGCAACAATCATTACATCAGATTGTCTTGGTGAACCTCTTGGAGCTGCACCAAATCTCTCAAGATCATATCTTGGCATTGCGGTTTGCATCATTTCTACTGCACAACATGCAAGACCAAAAGTCATCCAATGCAAAGATCCAGATCTTGACCAATTTACTAAATTTTCTAATGATGTTGTAATAAAACCATTCTTGCCAAAATCCTCTGCAAGTTGTTTGAATTCATCAGGTACTTGATCAAATTTATTATTCATTAAATAAAAATTTTATTCCCAGTCTAATGCACCTTTTTTCCACTCATAAATAAATCCTATAGTAAGTATGAATAAGAAAATCATCATTGACATGAAACCTAAGATACCAATATTTCCCAAAGAAATTGCCCACGGAAATAAAAATGCAATTTCAAGATCAAAAATAATAAATAAAATTGCGACTAAATAAAATCTCACATCAAATTCCATTCTTGAATCTTGGAATGGTTCAAATCCACATTCATAAGCTGATAATTTCTCCGGATCTGGATTTTTAGGAGATAAGATAAAATTAATTACTATAAACGCACAACTAAGTCCTAATGCTATAATCAGGAATAATATTATAGGTAAATAATCTTTTAAAAATTCCGCTGCCATGGTGGAATATATATCATTTTTTAAAGCTAGATGAAGTGGTGTTAGGTCACATTATTCAAAAAATACAGGTCAATTGATAACGATTATCACCTTTAAATTAAATAAGTGGCGGGAGTGAAGGGACTCGAACCCTCGACCTATCGCGTGACAGGCGATCGCTCTAACCAACTGAGCTACACCCCCACTCTTGATTCTTTTGGTGGGCAGTAAAGGACTCGAACCTTTGACCCCCTCGGTGTAAACGAGATGCTCTACCAACTGAGCTAACCGCCCATAACCAAAATGTTGGTTATATCTTTTAGTAAAATAAGGTCAAGATTAATTAGTTGGTATAAATAAAAGATAATTTTTTAGAATCCACCTCTCCAATTATTTTTGGAGTTAAAATTATCTTTCTCTGTTTTTGAAGTTGGTCTTGTTAGATAATAAGTGACAAAAACCACAATAATTAAAATTATATACAATTCCATAAATAAATTTTTTATTGAATACTTGCTTGAGACTTGTCGTCTTTTTTAGAAATATCAACTTCAACCCATTCTGTTTTTTTAAGCTCTTTAGTTAAAGCAATCTTTAAAACTTCGTCAGCGTATTCTACAGGAGTTATTTTAATTTCATCAATTATTTTTTTTGGCATATCAACT
>CACGWH010000039.1 GCA_902576765.1 uncultured Pelagibacteraceae bacterium | reverse complement strand
ACTTCTTTTGACAAATAAAACTGATTTACATTTTTCTACATCCAGGACCGGCATTCCATAAATTGGACTTTGAGGATCAGTTTTAGCAACTGGATTAGTCACATCATTAGCACCAATAACAAAAGCAACATCAGCATTCGCAAAGTCATTATTAATCTCCTCTAATTCGAAAACCTCATCGTAGGGTACATTTGCTTCAGCTAATAATACGTTCATGTGTCCTGGCATTCTTCCAGCTACTGGATGTATTGCGTAAGAAACTTTAATTCCATTCTTCTTTAAAGTATCTACCATTTCTCTTAAAGCATGTTGTGCCTGTGCAACTGCCATACCGTAACCTGGAACTATTATTACAGATGAGGCGTTTTTCATTAAAAAAGCTGCATCATCTGCATTTCCACTTTTAACTGGTCTTTGCTCTTTATTCTGTGATACTGAAGATTGATCAGTAGCTCCGAATCCTCCCAGGATAACATTAAAGAATGAACGATTCATTCCCTTACACATTATGTAAGATAATATTGCACCTGAAGATCCAACTAGAGCGCCAGTAATTATCAGAGCAGTATTCTCTAAAGTAAATCCTATTCCTGCTGCTGCCCAACCTGAATAAGAATTAAGCATTGAGATTACAACTGGCATATCTGCACCACCAATTGGAATTATCAATAAAAATCCAATCAGAAATGATATAGCCAGTAATACCCAAAAATATTCTTGTGACTGCGATGAGCACAAAAGATAAACTATAACTATTATTGAAACTAATATTAACGCATTAAGTGGATGTTGACCTTTAAAAGTTATTGGAGCACCAGACATTATTCCCTGAAGTTTTAAGAAAGCAATAACGGATCCAGAAAAAGTTATTGCACCAACTGCTGCACCGATCGACATTTCTATTAGACTTCCTAATTTAATATTTCCCGGTGAACCAAGATTAAATGCATCTGGATTTAAAAAAGCAGAGATAGCAACAAAAACAGCTGCGAGTCCAACTAAGCTATGAAAGCCTGCAACTAATTCTGGCATTGCTGTCATGGGGATCTTATACGCAATAAAAGCACCTATTAATCCGCCAATCAAAAGAAAAATTAAAACAAAAATAAATCCACTCGAAAAATTTCCAATTGTTAAAAAGGTAACAGTTATTGCAATTATCATTCCGAGTATACCAAAGAAATTCCCTTGACGTGATGTCTCAGGAGATGACAATCCTCTTAATGCTAAAATGAATAAAACTCCCGAAATTAAATAGAAAATAGCTGAGAGATTAGGTGAAATCATTACTTATCCTTTTTCTTTTTTTTGTACATGGCTAGCATTCTTTGAGTAACTAAAAATCCACCAAAAATATTTATAGCTGCCAATGATATAGCTAAGAAACCAAAAATACTTGAGGTATTAAAAACAGTTTCTGTATCACCCGCTAAACCAGCGATAATTGCACCGACTATAATTACTGACGAAATTGCGTTTGTAACTGACATCAAAGGAGTATGCAGTGATGGTGTCACGCTCCAGACAACATAATATCCTACGAATATTGATAGAATAAAAATACTAAGTCTAAATATAAAAGGGTCTATTTCCATAAATTTATCTTACTAATGTTTTTTTTATTATTTCATCATCTAAATTAATATTAATTTTTTTACTTTCCTTATCTAATAAATTTGAAACAAAATTAAATACATTTTTTGCGTACAAAGTTGATGCTGATATTGGGAGTTTATTAAGGATATTGCTATCACCCATAATTTTAACTCCTTTTTTTCTACTATTTCATCAACTTTTGTTAAAGCAGTATTTCCACCCTGAACAGCCGCTAAATCATAAATTATAGATCCTGATTGCATATTATCTATCATGTTTTCTTTTAGAATTATTGGAGCTTTTTTACCTGGAATTAATGCCGTACAAACAACAATATCAATTTTTTTTAATGTTTCACTTAATAGTTCTTCCTGTTTTCTTTTAAAATCTTCCGAAGTTTCTTTAGCATACCCGCCTTCTGTCTCTAAATTTTCTGCTCCCTCTACAGTAAGAAATTTTCCACCCAAACTTTCAACTTGTTCTTTTGAAGCTATTCTAACATCAGTAGCAAAAACAATCGCACCCATTCGTTTCGCAGTTGCAATAGCTTGTAACCCAGCAACTCCTGCCCCAACTACCAAAACTTTTGCAGCTGGAACAGTTCCTGCTGCTGTCATCATCATTGGAATTGCCTTCTCAAAATTTGCAAAAGACTCTATTACAGCTTTATATCCTGCTAAATTTGCTTGAGATGAAAGTATATCCATAGATTGAGCTCGAGTAATTCTTGGCAGTAGCTCTAGTGAAAAAG
>CACGWH010000038.1 GCA_902576765.1 uncultured Pelagibacteraceae bacterium | reverse complement strand
AATGAACTTCATGCAAAACGTCTAGAAACACCAAGAGTAAAAGTGCCCAAAGGTTCAGTCGGATTAACAGAACAATTTGCAAATATTTATACGTTCGAAAGTCCTGGGGGATGGAATATCATTGGCAATACTCCTCTAAATATTTTTGATAGTTCAAAAGAAAAAAAACCAAACTTAATAAATCCAGGTGACACAATAATTTTTGAAAGAATTACTGAAAACCAATATCAAAATTACAATGAGTAAAAATTACTTCAAAATTTTAAGAGCAGGGATTAATTCAACTTTTCAGGATGATGGTAGAAATAACCTTTATCACATAGGTATTCCTTTTAGTGGAGCAATGGATAATCGTAATTTTTTACTAGTAAATAAATTAGTCGGAAACAAACTTAAAAATCCAGTAATAGAATTCGCCTATCAAGGACCATTATTAAAATATTCTGGAGAAAAAATTAATATTGCAATTACTGGTGATGTTAATTTTACAATCAAAAGGAATAATGATTTACTTAATGGGATTTGTTATCAAGCTTATACTCTAGAACATGGTGATGAATTAGATATTATTTCCACTAATAAATCTGTTTATGGATACTTAGCTGTTGGTGGCGAATTTGATATTAAATATCAGTGGTCAAGTTGTTCTGTGAATACTAAAGCGAATATAGGCGCAAACGATGGTAAGAAATTAGAAACTAATCAGAGAGTTAATATTTTAAAAATTAATCAAGATTTAGGTATTAAAAAACTAGATTATTTAAATACAAAAATAGAAAATATTAGATTAATTAAAGGAACTAATTTCGATTATTTTTCAGAGAATGGAAAAAAAACTTTTTTTGAAAAAGAATTTTTTGTTTCTAAGTTATCTGATCGAATGGGTATGAGATTAGAAGGGCCAAAAATAGAAAATATTGTTAATACCAACATTAAATCTGAGGGTTTGATCAAAGGTGTCATACAAGTGCCAGCTGACGGTAATCCAATTATAATGCTTTCGGATCATGGTACGATTGGAGGTTATCCAAAAATAGGTGTAGTAATAAGTGCTGATTATGACAAATTAGTACAATTAACACCAGGTTCAAAAATAAAATTTGAGGAAATTGAATTATCTAATGCAGAAACTTTATTTAAGTTGTATGACTTGGAAACTCAAAATTTAATTTCACAAATACGATGACATTTATAAGAAACTTACCTGGTCCGTTATTAATTTTTTTAGGAGCTTTAAGTTTAAGTTTTGGTGGGTTAATTGTTAAATCTTTTGAAGGAGCTACGTTGTGGCAAATTTTATTTTGGAGATCTTTATTTTTTTCTCTAACTGTCTTAGCCTTTTTGATTATAAGTTATAAAAGAGAAACACTAGTATCTTTTTATAAATCTGGATTACCAGGGTTTATAGGCGGAATAATTTTATCTTTTGGTTTTTGTGGATATGTATTTGCCATGTACAATACAACAGTTGCAAATACTAACTTTATAATTTCACTTCAAATATTATTCTTAGCAATATTTGGATATTTTTTTCTCAAGGAAAAAATAAGTTTGATTACATTATTTTCAATAATACTTGCAATGACGGGAGTTTTACTGATGGTAGGAAACTCTTTATCCCCTGGAGAATTATCTGGAAATTTAGCAGCTTTCACAATGCCTATTACTTTTGCAGTCTTGATTATGATCGTAAGAAAATTTCCCTCTGTAGATATGGTACCAGCTCAGTTTGTTGCTGGAGTAAGCTCATGTTTAATAGGTTTTTTATTATCTACTAAAATAATGATTTCTCCACATGATATTTTTTTAGGTTTTTTAGCGGGTTTCTTTCAAGTCGGTTTTGGATTTATATTTATAACTATTGGTGCAAGAACAACACCGTCAGCAATGGTTGGAATAATAATGTTATCCGAATCTGTTTTAGGACCGATATGGGCATTTCTTTTTGTGAGTGAAAGACCCTCAATGTTTGGATTAATAGGAGGCGCAATTATACTTTTTGCAGTATTATTACAGTTTTACTCACTTTTAAGTAAGCCAAAAAAAACTGTTTCTGATTGACATTTTCACATACATGTAAGATTATTCATTTACGGGAGAGACTACAGAATATCGTAGCGCCGAAGGAGCAACCACCCAGGAATCTCTCAGGCAAAAAGGACCGTAACATATTAACTCTGGAAAGAGATTTAATTCTCGCCGAAGGAGCAAAACTCTCAGGCAAATATACAGATGGGTACAAAGAGTTAATATGGAAACAAAAAAAACATCGCTGTACCAATTACATCAAGATTGTAATGCAAAATTTGTTGAATTTGCAGGCTATCAAATGCCAATACAATATTCAGAGGGCATTGTAGAGGAGCAT
>CACGWH010000037.1 GCA_902576765.1 uncultured Pelagibacteraceae bacterium | reverse complement strand
GAAGTCTTGCCATTTTATCCGATGAAGTTATTGCAAGTGGAATTAACAAAAGCCATGCAGAGAAGCCAATGAATACAAATTTCTTTTTTAATACATCGTCAATCAATGGCTCAAAATCAAACCTGTAATCAAGACCAACATAACTTAACATATGGACTGAGGCGTAAAAAAAAGCAAATAAGCCAAGCATTCTTTTAAATTTAATCCATTCTAAAGATCTTGTTATTTTTCTAAGGGGTGTCATTGAAAGAGTTAAAAGAATAAATATTAATGTCCATTCACCAAAATGATTTATTATCCTGTCAACGGGTTCAGGACCCAGTTTATTGTAAAATAATTGATAGGTGATTATACAAAGAGGCCAAAGTGATAATAAGAAAACAGCAGGCTTGAAATAATTTTTCAATGTTTTAGTAGTTTTTTTTTAAGTCCATACCACTATATAGATGAGCAACCTCATCTCCATAGCCATTGAACATTAAAGTTTTTATTCTTGGGGCTAAGATACTTTCTCCAATTACTCTTTCTGTTGCTTGTGACCATCTGGGATGATCAACTTCAGGATTTACATTAGAATAAAAACCATACTCCCTTGGCGAAGCATTTTTCCAAGCAGTATTGGGCATTTTTTGAGTTAATCTGATTTTAACTATCGCTTTCGCACTTTTGAAACCATATTTCCATGGAATGAATATCCTTAAAGGTGCTCCATTTTGATTTGGCAAGGGTTTACCATACAAACCAGTTACAACTGTTGTTAAGGGGTGCATTGCCTCATCAATTCTTAAACCTTCAATATAGGGCCAATTTAAAACAGGGTATCTTTGACCAACCATTTCCTCAGGATTATAAACAGTTTCAAATTCAACAAACTTCGCAGTAGGTTTAATCTGAACTTTATTAAGTAATTCACTTAATGAAAAACCTAACCACGGTATTACCATAGACCAACCTTCGACGCATCGGAGTTTTAATATTCTTTCCTCAGATTTTATAGATAAAATTTCCTCAATCGGAAGTTCTAAAGAATTTTCAACTTCCCCCTCAATTTTAACACTCCACGGTCTAGTGGTAAAATTTTTGGCTCTTCTGTGTGGATCTCCTTTGCCTGTACCAAACTCATAGTAATTATTATATGTTGTTATATCTTCATAACTGTTAAGTTTATTTGAATTACTAGCTTTTGCATTTATTAATGGAACTGAATTTAAGGTAAGTGCACCTAAACCATAACCCATAGACTTTATAAAAGATCTTCTTCTATTATAAATTTTTTCTGGGGTAATTTCTGAATATTTAAACTTTCTCATTAGCAATAGGGTTTCCTTTTAACCATTCGCTTTCTTCATTTTCATAGTATTCTTTCTTCCAAATAGGAGATCTTTTTTTTATTTCTTCAATTATATATCTTGAAAGTACATAAGCTTGATCACGATGTTTACAAGCAACTGCGATAATTATGCTAATCTCACCTAATTTTAAATGTCCTTTGGCATGTTCAATAAATACAGCCTTTTCTTTAATAGCTAATTTTTGATCCGCTTCATTATAAATATCTTCAAAACTTTTGATTACCATTTCGTCATGGCTATCATAAGTAATTCCTGTTACTGTTTTATTATCATTGATATTTCTTACAGTGCCTAAAAAATAAATTGATGCTCCAAACTTAGAATCTTTTATAAATTTTTCAGCGTTTAAAGTAAGTATTTTTTCTTTTTTAGTATCTACTATTTTTGTATGAAGCATTAACCTCCTCCGATAGGAGGTATAATACCAATCTTTTGATCTTTTGTGATTTTATAATTGTCGCTTATTATTTCATTATTTTCTGAACAAAATGCTGATGATTTTACAACTTTTATAAAGTTTTCATTACCTTGAAAATTTTTATCTATGTATTTGATAACTTCATTACGTAAATCATCTATTGAAGCTTTATCTTGGACCTCAAGATCCAAGTGATCTTTATCACTAAAATCACGACTTGCACCAAATAATTCTAATTTGATTTTCATTTTTTTAATTTAGATGAAAATTTCAAATCTTCATCTTTAAATTGTGATTTATTTTTATTAATAAAGTCATCCATTATTTTAACTTTTTCTTCCTCAAATTCAGCAACTTTTCTTTCAGTAAGATCAACATATAAAGCTAAAACTTCAATTGTTGATGCAAGATATTTTTTTTCTTTATGGATCATTTCCATTTTATATTGAAGACGTTTTTTATCATGATCGAAATATACTAAATTAATATCAACTTCATCATCCAATAGAAGTTCTTGGTTATAGGTTATATGAGACTCAACCATCATTGTACTTTTTTTGGTTGTTTTTGCGGAATGTTCCCCCATTTTAAAAGTGTCATTTAAAGTATCTGCTCCATACTTATCAAAAATTAAAAGATAATATGAAACATTCATATGATCATTGTAATCAATCCAATCTTTAATTATTTTTTGAGAACTCAGAAAGACTGACATTAAATATTAAAAGATATTTTTTAGGAATTCTGGCAATCCATCTGGATTGGTCCACAATCCACTTTTTCCACCTTCTTTAATTAATAATTTAATATTATCAATTTTAAGATGTGGATTTATTATTTTACTTAAATCGTAAATTGTTATTAATGCAGCATTGACACCCATTATTGCTTCCATTTCAACACCTGTCTTAGCAATTGCGGATACCACACAAAAAACTTCGAGCGAATGATCTTTTTCATTCATAATTATTTTTGTTGCAGTGTGATCAATTGGAAGCGGGTGACATAAAGGGATTAGTTCACTTGTTTTTTTAACACCCAAAACTGCTGATACTTCGGCTAAAGTCACAGGATCTCCTTTAGGCATTTTCTTATTTTTGATTAAGTCAAAAACCTCTTTACCAACATAAATTTTTCCTGAAGCTAATGCTCTACGAAAGGTTTCCTTTTTAGAAGAAACATCAATCATATTGAAAGAGTTTTTTTGAAATATCTCTTTTGCCCAATCTTTAAGTTCTTCTTGATTAACGATCTTTAAATTTTTCATTTAACCACCAGTTTTAGAAAGATTTTTTGTTAATCCAGTTTCTCCAAGTTCAAGATAATGAGACTCTTTTTTTAAACTGCATTTGACCTAAAATTAAATCTTTTAATTCTTCGGTTTGATCATCTTTTTGAAGTAAATGTCTTATACTAATTCCAGTATTTCCAAATAGACAAAGTCTTAGGTCACCTTTTGAAGTAATTCTAAGGCGGTTACATGATTTACAAAAATCTTTAGAGTATGGCGCGATAATTCCAAATTTACCTTTAAATTCTGGATTTATATAATTTAATGATGGTCCTGCATCTTGACCTAAAGTTTGATAGATCCACTTATTCTCATTTAAGTAATTTTTAAATATCTTAGATGAAATATGATATCTATTAAAATAATCTAAATTATCTCCAGTTTGCATTAACTCAATATA
>CACGWH010000036.1 GCA_902576765.1 uncultured Pelagibacteraceae bacterium | reverse complement strand
TTTTTTTTTTATTTTTATTTATTTTAAAACTTTTTAAATTAATAGATTTTGAAAACATTAATTTTTTTTAATTTTATCTATTATTGATTTTTTTAATGATTGATTAACTGAATTTTCCGAAGGAGTGTTGCTATCAGATGTTTCTAAAATCTTTTGCAAATCAAACTCATTATTTTCCTCAACATTTTTTTCAGAAGGTTCTGGTAGCTTTGAATAATCAGGAGGTAGTACTAATGGATTTTTTTTTTCAATGAGAAATTCTTCTGCACTTTTTGACTTTTTATTTCCTTCTAAACCTTCCCTTAAAGACTGACACCCTGAGCAAAGGCCCATTAATAAAAATAAAAAAATAAGTTTTTTATACATTCTCCTTTTTCTCTATAAAAATTTCATCATAAATAAGGCAAATCACTCCAATGGTGATGAATATATCTGCAATATTAAAAATAAACCAATGGAATCCATTAAAATGAAAGTCAATAAAATCAGGGACTGATTTATAAACAATTCTATCAAATATATTTCCTAGAGCACCTCCTGTAACTAAAATATAAGAAAACTTTTTAAAGTTTTGAGATTTATAAATTAAATAAATTAAAACTAAGATGATAAATCCTATTAGCAATGTTATAAGATTATATAAAGAACTTTCTTGTAAAGATAAGAGTCCAAAAGCTATGCCATCATTCCAAATCAAAACTAAATTTAAATATTCTGATTGAAAAATTTCTTGGTCAAAATTTTTTTTACTGAGTGTAATAATGTAAAATTTTGAAATTCTATCAACTAAGAAAATAATAATAATTGAAAATAAACTTATATTAAATTTATTTTTCAAACTCATGTTGGGTGTCTAACACAGGAATTTGGATTTATTTTCCAACAAACAGGACACTTCACTCCTTTCGCCTTGCTTGTATCAACCTCTATTTCAATTTTTTCGCTAAATGTAATTTCAGCTTTCGAAGTTATGCATAACTCGGAAAAATCAATATTTTTTACCATATCTCTATATTTGTCATTTAGTTTTATTTTAAGATTTGCCTCAAGACTGGAACCAATTTCTTTTGAACTTCTTTTTTCTTCAATGCTTACATTGCTAAAATTTCTTATCTTAATTAATTCAAGCCATTTTTTATTTAAACTTAAATTCTGAAAATTTTTGGGCATCTGAATAAATTTCTGTAAATGGATACTTTTATTTTTCTTTGAAATCAGCTGATAGATCTCTTCAGTGGTGAATGAAAGGATTGGAGCAAACCATTTTAATAATGTATCTAAAATTACATTCAATAATATTAATGTCGATTTTCTTTTATTGGAGTCTTTTGGGTCACAATATAATGTATCTTTTCTTATATCAAAATAGAAAGCCGATAAATCTACAGTGCAAAAATTTAATAATTCTTTATACAAATTATGAAAATCATAATTTCTAAAATATTTATTAAAATTTTCATTTAAGGTATAAATTTTATGAAGCATATATTGTTCTAACTCTGGTAGTTTTTCTATGTCTAAATTTTCAAGTTTTATTTCATTAAAGTTATCATTCAAATTACCGAGCAAATATCTAAATGTGTTTCTAATTTTTCTGTATGAGTCTGCATGTTGATCCAATATTGAATAATCTATCCTTAAATCTTCAGCATAATTTGATGAAGCAACCCAAATTCTTAGAATATCAGCACCATATTTTTTTAATATATCTTCAGGTGCTATTACATTGCCAAGTGACTTTGACATTTTTAAACCCTTCCCGTCAACAACAAATCCATGCGAAAGAATAGAATCAAAAGGTGCTCTTCCTCTAGTTCCACATGACTCCAACAATGATGAATGAAACCAACCTCTATGTTGATCCGATCCTTCTAAATACATGGATGCAGGCCACTTTAAATCTTCTCTTTTTTCTAAAACAAATGTGTGTGTTGATCCACTGTCAAACCATACCTCAACAATGTCGCTTAACTTTTCAAAATCTTCAGATTTATAATTTTTTCCTAAAAATTTTTGAGGATCATCCGAAAACCAACAATCTGAACCTTCCTTTTCATAAATTTTTGCAATATTTTCAAAAACATCCTCATCAATTAAAATTTTTTTCGTTTTTTTATTTAGGAAGATTGGTAAAGGAACTCCCCAAACTCGTTGTCTAGATACACACCAATCAGGCCTAGTTTCTATCATTGATTTTAATCGTTCTTTACCTTTGCTTGGGTAAAAATTTGTGTCCTCTATAGCTTTGAGAGCTTTTTTTCTTAATTCA
This sequence comes from uncultured Pelagibacteraceae bacterium, assembly GCA_902576765.1. GTDB lineage: Bacteria > Pseudomonadota > Alphaproteobacteria > Pelagibacterales > Pelagibacteraceae > Pelagibacter. The sequence continues at coordinate 1,229 of CACGWH010000036.1, read as the reverse complement.
TGACTCTCCATCGAAATAAACCACTGAGGTGTTGCCCTATGAACTAAGGGGGCTTTTGATCTCCAAGAATGGGGGTAAGAGTGGACTAGCTCTCCATTTGATAAAAGTTTTTTTTGTTCTTTAAGTTTCTCTATTACTGTTGGGTTAGCTTTAAATATATGCATACCTTCAAATAATTTTACGTAATTTGTATACTTTCCATCACCATCTACAGTTTCGATAGCTTTAATTCCATTATTCAAACATAAATTAAAATCATCAGGTCCATGACTTGGAGCACAATGAACAATACCAGTACCTTGTTCGGTGGTAACGAATTGAGCGCTTAACATTGGAATATCATAATCATAACCTAAATCAAAAAAAGGATGTTTGCATATAGTTCCTTTCAAATTTTTTCCCTCAAAGTTATTGATCTTTTTAAAATCTTTAATTTCACATTCTTTTGTTACAGACTCTAATAAGGCCTCAGCAATTACAATTTTTTTATTTTTAAAAACTTTATGATCCTTAATTTCTATTAAGATATAATTTAAACTTTCGTTATATGCCAATGCTCTGTTTGCTGGAATTGTCCAAGGAGTAGTTGTCCAAATAATTACTTCACTGTCTTTCAGTTCCTTAATATTCGATGATTTAACAGTGAAAGACGCATAGATAGTATCAGACTTGTGATCTTGATATTCTACTTCTGCATCAGCTAAAGCAGTTTTTTCAACCGTGGACCATAAAACTGGTTTAAAACCTCTATATAAACTTCCCTCTTTTAAAAACTTTCCAAGCTCTCTAACAATTTGAGCTTCAGCATCATAACTCATTGTAGAATAATAATTTTCCCAATCACCTATTACCCCCAGCCTCTTAAATTGATCTTTATGAATGCCTATCCATTTTTCTGCAAAAGCTCGACATTCTTTTCTGAATTCAACTATTGGAACTTCGTTCTTATTTTTTTTATTTTTTTTGTATAGCTCCTCAATTTTCCACTCAATCGGTAAACCATGACAATCCCAACCTGGAACATAAACTGAGTCTTTACCGTCCATTTGATGAAATTTTACTATTATATCTTTTAAAATTTTATTTAAGGCAGTGCCCATATGTATATTGCCATTTGCATATGGCGGGCCATCATGAAGAACAAATTTTTCTTCACCTTTTCTTGATTTTCTTAACTGATCATAAAGATTGATATTTTGCCAAAATTTTAAAATTTCAGGTTCTTTTGT
>CACGWH010000035.1 GCA_902576765.1 uncultured Pelagibacteraceae bacterium | reverse complement strand
ATAGAGGAACTTGTTTCTTGTAGACAAAATTTGAACTTTTTGTTGTCAAAACCAGAAACTATTGATTATATTGACGTTTCTCCAAAACAACAGCTGTAGGACCAGTGAATAAATTTGTAATTGAGATTTGAATTGAATTTATACCTGCCTCTAAAATCTTTTCTATAATAGTGTCATTTAGCTCTGTACCAATTTTAAAAGTATTACCCTCTTCATCATTTACCTTAACGTCTTTATGTAAAAACTTTCCATATAAAGACTCTTTTGATATTAAAATATCTTTTAATCCATCATTAGCTAATTTTTTTGCGTTTAAAAAATTAACTTTTTCTCCAAGCTGGATAACAACCTTTCCAGTTTTGGCATCAATAACTTCCTCAGAAAAATTTTTAGCTTTATAATTATCAGGATTAAACTTAGTTTTCCATTTCTGTGTTTTCGTATCATAAATAAATGTTTCACTATCATAAAATTCATTTACAATTTCTTGTTTACTAAATCCTAATGCCAAAAGTAAAGTAGAAGCAAAAATTTTCTTTTTTCTATCTATCTTAAAGTATAAGAAATCCTTAACGTCATATTCAAAATCTAACCATGAACCTCTATTAGGAATTACACGACAATTAAACAATAACTTACCACTCGCATGAGTTTTACCTTTATCGTGATCAAAGAAAACTCCTGGACTTCTATGCATCTGATTAACTACAACTCTTTGCACACCATTTGTAATAAAAGTTCCACTGTTAGTCATCATTGGAACTTCACCCATATAAACTTCTTGTTCTTTTGCAGATAAAATATCTTTTGTATTATTTTCTTGATTAATTTCGTAAACAACTAATCTTAGTGTGCATTTGAGCGCTGAAGAGTAAGTTAAACCTCTTGCTATACATTCTTCAACATCAAATTTTGGTTTTTCTAATCTGTAAGAGACATATTCTAAAGTAGCCTTATCATTTAAATCCTCTATAGGAAAAATACTTTTAAAAACTCTATCAAAACCTTTTGCTAAATCACCTGCATCTTCATTGAAATGGGTTAATTCTTTGTAAGAATTTTTTTGAACTTCAATCAAATTTGGTATTGATAGGCTTTCTTTTAATTTTCCAAAACTTTTTCTAATATTTTTTTTTTCAGTAAAAGATATTTGCATCTATTTATTTGTCATACTGACTAAATCAATAATCAGTATTTAAATTTAACCTTATTAATTTACTTAAGTTCTACTTTTGCGCCAGCAGCTTCTAGTTTAGCTTTAATTTCTTCAGCTTCTTTTTTTGGAACACCTGCTTTAACTTCTTTAGGCGCACCTTCCACTAAATCTTTAGCTTCTTTGAGACCTAGTGACGTTGCTGCTCTTACCTCTTTTATAACATTTATTTTTTTGTCACCTGCAGAAACTAACATAATACTAAAATCATCTTTATCTTCTGCTGGTGCTGCACCACCTGCTGCAGCTGGAGCTGCTGCTGCCATTGGTGTGACTCCCCATTTTTCCTCTAGTTGTTTTGAAAGATCTGCTGCTTCAGCAACAGTTAAACTTGATAAATCTTCAATAATTTTATTTAGATCAGGCATATACTACTCTTTAGGTTGATTTTCAGAATTTTCTGGAGGTAAACTACTCATTTTTTCCGATCGTGCAAGTAAAATACTTACCAATTTTGAAGCAGATGCATTCAAAATACCCACAATATTGGCTCTTGCTTCGTCTAAAGTTGGTAAATTAGCTACATTCATCACAGCAGCTTGGTCTAGAATCTCATTATCCATCATTCCACCAATCAATTTAAGATTCTCATTATCTTTTGCAAATTTAGATAATATTCTTGCAGACATTATAGCGTCTTCTCCAAAAGCAACAGCTGTAGGACCAGTGAATAAATTTGATAAATCTTTACACTTAGTTTTTTCAAGTGCAAGTTTAGTAATTCTATTTTTTGTGATTTTAAAAATTATACCATGTTCTCTCATTTTGGATCGTAATTCATCTAATTGAGGCATAGTCAAACCTTGATAATGAGTAACCATTATGGCTTTACTGTTTTCAAAATTACTGGTCATTTCAGTAATATAATTTTTTTTTTGTTCTTTATTCATCATAACACTAAATCGCCTTACCTAATTTTAATTTATATGATACTCCCATGGTTGAAGTAATAAATGCGGATTTAATTAAGTCACCTTTTACAGTATTATTTGACTTTTCTTTTTCCAAAGAATCTAAAATTGCATTAAAATTTTTTATTAATTTATCATCACTAAAAGATTTTTTTCCAATACTCACACCTATGTTTCCATCTTTGTCATTTCGAATTTCGACTTGCCCAGATTTTGCATCAGAAATTGCAGTTTTTAAATTTTCTGTCACTGAACCTAATTTTGGATTTGGCATTAGCCCCTTTGGTCCAAGAACTTTTCCAAGTTTAGATAATTTTATCATCATACCAGGGGTGCAGATTAATTTTTCAAAATTTAATTCACCACTTTTAATTTTTTCTATAAAATCGTCTCCACCTACAAGATCTGCTCCAGCTGATTTAGCTTCAGAGTTTTTTGTATCCTCACAAACTACTGCTACTTTTGTATTTTTTCCTGTTCCACCTGGAAGATTAACAACCGTTCTTATATTAATTTCATTTTTCTTTTGCTTGTGGTTTATTTGAAAACTTAAATCGACTGACTCATCAAATTTAGTAGAGCAATTTTTTTTTACTACAGTAAGTAATTCATCCAAAGTCTGAGCAGGTAAATTTTTTGTATTTTCAGGTAATTTTTTAAATCTTTTTGAAGTCATTATTCTTTAACCTCTATTCCCATTGATCTAGCTGAACCTGCAATAATTTTTACAGCTTGCTCTAGGTCTATGGCGTTTAAATCATTCATCTTTTGTTTTGCAATTTCTTCTGCTTGTTTTTTTGTGATAGATGCAACAATATTACGTCCCGGTTCTTTAGAACCACTTTTGAGTTTTGCTGCCTCTCTTATAAAGAAAGATGCTGGTGGTGATTTTATTTTAAAATCAAATTTTTTATCTTTATATACAGTTATTTCGACTGGTACAGGTTTGCCTGCCATTGATTTTGTTTTATCATTAAATGCCTTACAAAATTCCATTATATTCACACCACGTTGACCTAAAGCAGGGCCAACTGGTGGCGCAGGATTTGCTTGCCCACCTTTTATTTGTAGTTTTATAAATCCACTTATTTCTTTTTTTGCTGCCATTAACTTACTTTCTCCACTTGATTATATTCTAAATCAACTGGTGTTGGACGTCCAAATATAGAAACTGAAACCTTAAGTCTAGATTTTTCTTCGTCTATTTCTTCAACCATTCCACTAAAAGAAGCAAAAGGTCCATCTACTACTTGGATTTTTTCACCAACGCTGTACTCTATACCAGATTTTGGCTGAGCTACACCATCTTTTATTTGTCCTAAAATCTTTTCAATTTCTTTGTCAGAAACTGGTACAGGCATACCCTTTGAACCTAAAAAAC
>CACGWH010000034.1 GCA_902576765.1 uncultured Pelagibacteraceae bacterium | reverse complement strand
CTGCGTGTCCCATACGCCTTCCGGGTGGAGCTGTCACTCCTGCTATGAAACCAACTATTGGTTTTTTTATTTTATGGTTTTTTATAAATTCTGCAGCTTCCTCTTCTGCAGTACCTCCTATTTCACCAATCATTAAAATTGACTCTGTTTCTTTATCATTCAAAAATAAATCCAAACAATCGATGAAATTAGTACCGTTAATAGGATCTCCACCAATTCCTATACAAGTTGATTGTCCCAGTCCATTTTCGGTAGTTTGTGCAACAGCCTCATAAGTTAATGTCCCTGATCTTGAAACTATACCAACTGATCCTCTCTTGTGAATATTTCCTGGCATGATACCAATCTTACATTCTTCTGGAGTAATAATGCCTGGACAGTTTGGCCCTATTAATCTCGACTTGGACTTTGATAGTTTTTGTTTTACTTTCAGCATATCCTGAATAGGAATCCCTTCAGTTATACAAACAATTAGTTCAATAGACTCATCTATTGCCTCAATAATTGCAGCCGCAGCAAATTTTGCAGGAACATAAATCATTGTTGCATTTGCACCTTCAGACTTTTTAGCTTCCTTTACACTATTGAAAACTGGGAGACCCAAATGTTTTTGACCACCTTTCTTTGGAGTAACACCCCCAACTAATTTTGTTCCATACTTTAATGATTGTTCAGAATGAAATGTCCCATGTGAACCTGTAAAACCTTGGCAAATTACTCTGGTTTCTTTATTTACTAAAACCGACATCTATTTAATTGCCTCAACTATTTTTTTTGCAGCATCATCAAGATTTTCTGCAGAGATTAATTTTAAGCCTGAATTGTCTAATATCTCTTTTCCTTCTTTAAAATTTGTTCCAGCTAATCTTACTACAAGAGGAACATTAATATTCATCTCTTTAGCAGCATCCACAACTCCTTGAGCAAGGACATCACATCTCATAATTCCCCCAAATATATTAATCAATATTCCTTTAACATTCTTGTCTGATAAAATTATTTTAAAGGCTGCTGAAACTTTCTCTTTTGAGGCACCTCCACCAACATCTAAAAAATTTGCTGGCTCTTCACCATACAACTTAATTATATCCATTGTTGCCATTGCTAAACCAGCACCATTAACCATACATCCAATACTTCCATCTAATTTAATGTAAGCTAACTCATGTTTACTAGCCTCTATTTCAGCTGGGTCTTCCTCATTTAAATCTCTAAGTTCTAAGATTTCTGGATGCCTAAATAAAGCATTGCTATCAAAATTAACCTTTGCATCTAAACAAATAATCTTTTTCTCTTTGGTAAGTATTAATGGATTAATCTCAACCATGTTTGCGTCCGTTTTTATAAACATTTTATAAATTGATTTTATTAAAGAAATTGCCTCGATTTTAGGATTACCTTCTAAGTTAAAAATCTTAATAATCTTCTGACATTCCTCATCTGAAATTTCATCAGTTAATTCAACCTTATTTGTTGAAATTTTATCAGGAGACTCAATTGCTACCTCTTCAATATCCATTCCACCCTGATTACTTGAAATAAATGCTATCTTTGAAGAAGCTCTATCTACCAAACATGATAAATAGAATTCTTTTTCAATATTTGACGAAACCTCAACATAAAGTCTTTTTACTTCTCTACCTTCAGGGCCTGTTTGATGTGTAACTAATTTTTTTCCTAATAACTCTTTTGCAGATTTTTCTAGGTCATTTAAACTGTCTAAAATTTTGACACCACCTGCTTTTCCTCTTCCACCAGCGTGAATTTGGGCTTTTAGTACATACTTGTCTGTTTTTAAAGATTTACATTTTTCCAAAAGTTCCTCAACTGTGAAACCATAAACTCCCTCAGGAACTACTGCACCAAATTGTTTTAAAATTTGTTTAGCTTGATGCTCGTGAATATTCATTATTTAGTTAAATCTGGATCTATTTTAGATGCTGCATCCCAAAGTTTTTTTACAGCATCAATAGAATGAAGAAATTCAGCTTTTTCTTTATCATCTAAATTTATTTCCTCAATTTTTTCTACACCATTTTTACCGACAATGATTGGAACACCAGCATAAATATTTTTAATTCCATATTCACCATTTAAGAAAGCTGCACATGGAAGCATTTTTTTTTCATCTTTAAGGTAAGCTTTAGCCATCTCAACACCTGATGCAGCGGGAGCATAAAAGGCTGAACCCTTTTCTAAGAATTTAACAATTTCAGCTCCTCCGTCTCTAGTTCTTTGATTTATTTCTTCTAATCTTTTTTGTGAAATTTTTCCTTCATTTACAAGGTCTAATAATGGTCTACCTGAAACTTTTGTAAATCTTGGTAAAGGAACCATTGTATCTCCATGTCCACCCATTACCATTGCTTCTATTTCTCTTACTGGAACATTAAATTCTTCAGACAAAAACAATTTAAATCTTGAGCTATCTAAAATACCTGCCATTCCTACAACTTTATTTGGTGATAGACCTGAAAACTTTTGAAATGCCATTACCATTACATCTAAAGGATTAGTAATACATATCACAAAAGCTTTTGGAGCATTTTTTTTTATTCCCTCTGCAACTTGTTTTATAATCTTTAAGTTAATACCAAGTAAATCATCTCGACTCATACCTGGTTTTCTTGGTACACCAGCTGTAATGATTATTACGTCGGAACCTTTTATGTCCTCATAATTATCAGTCCCTGAAAGCTTTACATTAAAACCATCAACTGAAGATGACTGAGCGATATCTAATGCTTTACCTTTGGCTATTCCACTAGCAACATCAAACAAAACTACTTCTTTTACTAATTCTTTTAATCCAATTAAATGTGCGAGAGTTCCACCAATTTGACCAGCGCCAATTAAAGATATCTTACTCATTTTCTCCTTTATTTCATTGTTGGCATCACAAATTCAGCATTTGATCTAATTCCTGACGGCCATCTTGAAGTTATTGTTTTTAATTTAGTGTAAAATTTTATTCCTTCCATACCATGCATTGCACTATCTCCAAATAAAGATCTTTTCCATCCACCAAAACTATGAAAAGCCATTGGAACAGGTATCGGTACATTTATACCAACCATTCCAACTTGTATTTTACTTGCAAATGTTCTTCCAGCATCACCATCTCTAGTATAAATACTTACTCCATTTCCATATTCGTGATCATTTATTAATTTAGCTGCTTCGTCAAAAGTTTTTACTCTAACAACAGATAAAACTGGTCCAAATATTTCCTCCTTATAAATTCTCATTTCTTTTGTCACATGATCAAATAAACAACCACCAATATAAAATCCATTTTCATATCCCTGTAATTTCAAATCTCTTCCATCTACAAGTAATTTTGCTCCTTCTTTAACTCCTAAATCAACGTAGCTTTTTACTTTTTCCAAATGTTCTTTGGTCACTAAAGGTCCCATTTCAGAATTTTTATCCATTCCAGGTCCAACTTTTAATGCCTCTGCTTTCTTTGATAGCTTAGATACCAATTCATCTCCAATATCTCCAACAGCTACAGCTACTGATTGAGCCATACATCTTTCAC
>CACGWH010000033.1 GCA_902576765.1 uncultured Pelagibacteraceae bacterium | reverse complement strand
CCAAAGAGCTAGGTTTAGAGCTGCCATTCATATCTGAAAATGGTTCATTAATAAAAGGTTTAGACCTAATAAATGCAAATTTTCCTAACAACATAATTTTAAGTAGAGATAAACAAAAATTATTTGAAATTTTCAATTCTAAAGTGCCAGAAGAGTTAAAAAAAAAATGTAAATTTATTTTAGACATGAATGAAAAACAACAAATAGATATTTTAGGGCTCAAAGATGAAAATTTAAAAAATGCTTTAGATAGAAAATACACAATTCCATTTTTATTTGAAGGAACCAAATTAGAAAAAAATCAATTAGCTAAAGTTTTAAAATCAAATTCATTAACAATGCAAGAAGGTGGTCGTGTCATTAATTTGGGTGATAAGACAGATAAAGTAAGATCAATGAATCAAGTTCTTAAAATATTTAAAAAGATAGAAAAAAATATCAAAGTTATCGCTGTTGGAGATAATTTTAATGATTTAGATATGTTGAGAAATTGCGATATTCCATGTTTGGTATTTAATGATCATTTTAAGCAAGATCAAATAAATATAAACAACTTAATAGTTTCAAATAAGCCATCACCTGAGGGCTGGGCTGATGTGATTAAAATGGCTCTAGTTAAATTAGATTTTTAGGACTAAATTTTGTAATGAGTGATTTTTCACAAAATGGAGTAATTTCTACTTTGCATGACTTTCATACAAAGTCTACTTCTGTCATAGAAGAAGAGTTACTAAAATTTTCAAAAAAACGAAAAATGGAATTGATTTTACCATGTTTGTATTCTGAATTAGAAGGTTCAGCATTACCAAAAATAGTTGATGAGATAAGTAAGACTAAATATTTAGATCATATAATTATTGGACTAGACCGAGCGAATGAAACCCAAGCAAAAAAAGCTTGGAAATTTTTTAAAAAATTAAAAATGCCTTTTTCAATTCTTTGGAATGATGGACCTAAATTAAAAAAACTCGATCAAGAATTAAAAAAAAATAATCTTGCTCCAAGTGAACTCGGCAAAGGACGTAATGTTTGGTATTGTATAGGTATGTGTATTGCAAGAGATAGTGCTCGCTCAGTTGCTTTACACGATTGTGATATTAAAACATACGATAGAAGAATGCTGGCAAAACTTTTTTATCCAGTTGTAAATCCCCTCTTTAATTTTGAATTTTGTAAAGGCTATTATCCAAGAGTAGCAAATGAAAAAATGAATGGAAGAGTTGCCAGACTATTAGTTTTTCCATTATTGACAGCTTTAGAAAAAACTATTGGAAGGAGTGGTTATTTGGACTTTATGAAATCATTTAAATATCCACTTGCTGGAGAGTTTTCTTTTAGACGAAACGTTTTACCTGAACTAAGAATTTCTTCAGATTGGGGTATTGAAGTTGGTATCTTGTCAGAAATGCAAAGAAGTTTTTCTCCTCAAAATATTTGTCAGGTTGATTTAGCTGACACATACGATCATAAACACCAAGTGTTATCTATCGATGATGAAACTAAAGGATTATCAAGAATGTCTATTGATATCATTAAAACATTTATTAAAAAATTAGCAACTCAGGGAAACACCTTTAGTAGAGAAAAGTTTAGATCATTGAAAGCTACTTATTATAGATCAGCTTTAGATTTGATTGATATATATAGAAGTGATGCAATGATGAATGGACTTAAATTTGACTCTCATAATGAGGAAAAAGCTGTTGAATTGTTTGCAATAAATATAATGAAAGCGGGAGAAGCTTTCATTTTAAATCCAATGGATACTCCTTTTATACCAACATGGAGTAGAGTAAAAAGCGCTATACCCAATTTTCTTGGAAGACTTGAAAAAGTTGTTAATGATGATAATAAAAAATATTATTAATGTTATCTCAAAAAGATCAGAAAAAGATCGGATCAAAACTATCAAATATTTATAAATCATCTCTTTCCAAAAAAGACCTATATCATTTAAAAGACGAAATTATTCATATAATAAATATTTTTAATAAGAAAAACAAAAAAAAGAAAAAAGATATTTCTGAAAAGACTTCATTAATAATTAGTTACGGAGATAGTGTATACTCGAGTCAAAAAGGCTCTATTAAAGTTTTTCATGATTTTTTTAGGAAAAATTTAAATAGTTATTTTGACTCAATTCATTTTTTACCTTTTTACCCATCAAGTAGTGATAGTGGTTTTGCTGTAAAAGATCATTATAAAATTGAAAATAGATTGGGTAATTGGTCTGATATAAAAAAAATTTCTAAATCTAATAACATTATGGCTGACATGGTTATTAATCACTCATCGGCAAGAGGTTTGTGGTTTAAAAATTTTTTAAAAAATAAGAGACCTGGAAAAGATTATTTTTTAACAGTTAACTCAAAATTTAATATTTCGAAAGTTGTAAGACCTAGAGATCATAAATTACTTAAAAAAATAAATATCTTTAAAAAAACTGATTACCTGTGGCGGACATTTAGCCCAGACCAAATAGATCTAAATTTTAAAAACCCTTCAGTTCTTCTAAGATTTGTAAAAATAATGATACATCTAATTAATAATGGTGTAACAATTTTTAGATTAGATGCCATCGCATATCTTTGGAAAGAAAGCGCTACTAGTTGTATTAATTTAAAACAAACACATGAAATTATAAAACTTTTAAGAATCATAACTAATTTTATTAATATAAAAACTATAATTATTACCGAAACAAATTTACCTGAAAAAGAAAATTTAAGTTACTTTGGTAATAATGATGAAGCTAATTGGATTTATAATTTTTCTTTACCACCTTTATTAATACACGGATTTTTATTCGAAAACAGTGCTTATCTAAATAAATGGAGCAAAAACCTTCCTAGTACAAAATATGGAAATAGTTATCTTAATTTTATTGCATCACATGATGGAATAGGAATTAGACCCACTGAGGGAATATTAAATAAAGAAATATTAAGTAAATTTATTAAAAGACTAAAAAAAAACGGCTCTAAGTTTTCGTTTAGAAAAATTCAAAATAAATCAAAAAAGATTTATGAAGCGAATATAACGGTTATAAATGCATTAAAAAAATCTGATTATGATCAAAAAGGAGTATTTTTTTTAGAAAGATATATTTCTGCTCATGCTATAATGATGTCTTTTGAGGGCATACCTGCGATGTATTTTAATTCATTATTTGGAACATCGAATGATGAAGCTAAATTTGTAATTACTGGAAATAACAGAGATGTAAATAGGTATAAGTGGAATTTAGATAATATTTCAAAAAAATTAATTAATAAAAAATCCAAACAATCTATTATTTTTAATAAATTAATCAATTTATTTGCAATAAGAAGAAAACAAAAAGCATTTCATCCCAATGCCCTAAGATACAATATTAACTTTGGTTCAAAAATTTTTGCATTTAAGAGAGTAAGTATTGATAAAAAACAAACTATAATCTGTATTACAAATTTATCATCAACAGTTCAAAAAATACCATTTAAAAAGCTTTACTATGACTGGAAAAATATAATTGGTCCAAAAATCAGAATTGAAAAAAAAACACTTATTTTAGAACCATTTGAAACTATCTGGTTAACTAACAAATAAGAATTTATGAAGAACAAT
>CACGWH010000032.1 GCA_902576765.1 uncultured Pelagibacteraceae bacterium | reverse complement strand
CTTAGCATATTTAGATGCTATTAATTGTTCTTTAGCTAATATACTCAATCCATATGTAACAACATGTTCCTTATCAACTTCAAAAAAATTTCGTAAATTTTTTCTAGTATCACTTCTGCCAAATCCATCAGTTCCCAATGAATAAAAGCTTTTATTAATATATGGTCTTATTTGGTCAGAATTCATTCTCATATAATCAGAAGCTGCTAAAATAGGTCCTTCTGTTTTACCTAAACATTTTTCAACATAAGATTTTCTTGGTTCTTTATCTGGATTTAAAAGATTATACCTTTCTACTTCTAACCCGTCTCTTCTCAGCTCATTAAAGCTCGTTACACTCCAAATTTCACTATCTATTTGATATTCTTTTTGAAGTATTTCAGCACCAGCAATCATTTCTCTTAAAATAGTACCAGATCCCAAAAATTGAATTTTTGTTTTTTTATGCTTGTTGAACTCTTTAATTTTGTACATTCCTTTTAAAATCCCATCCTCACATAATTTATCCTTTGGCATTGCTGGATGAGGATAATTTTCATTCATCGTTGTAATGTAATAAAAAATATTCTCTTTTTTTTCATGCATCCTTTTTAATCCTTCCCTAAAGATAACTGCTAGCTCATAATGAAAAGTTGGATCATACGATATACAGTTTGGAATTGTTGATGCCAAAAGATGACTATGACCATCTTGATGTTGTAAGCCCTCACCTGCAAGTGTGGTTCTTCCTGCTGTGGCACCAATTAAAAATCCTCTAGACTGACTGTCTGCACCTGCCCATGCAAAGTCACCAATTCTTTGAAAGCCAAACATAGAATAAAAAAGATAAATAGGTATCATTTCAATATCATGGTTTGTGTATGAAGTCCCTGCTGCAATCCATGAGGACATTGCACCAGCTTCATTAATACCTTCCTCTAAAACTTGCCCACTTTTTTCCTCTTTATATGAACTTAATTGTGCAGAGTCCTCTGGTTCATATTTTTGTCCCTCATGTGCATAAATACCAATTTTTTGAAAAAATCCTTCCATACCAAATGTTCTAGCTTCATCAGGAATAATAGGTACTAATCTTGGGGCAACATTTTTATCTCTTAAAAGATTTGTTAACATTCTTACTAAAACCATTGTTGTAGACATTTCTTTTGTTCCTGTAGACTCTTTCATATTTTCAAAAATATCTTTTGGAGGTGCTTTAATTGGTTTTGCGTAAGTAGTTCTTTCCGGAATAAAACCTCCTAATTGAAGTCTTCTTTCTTTAATGTATTTTGCTTCTGGAGAGTTAGGATCTGGTCTATAATATTCTATATTTTTTACTTGTTTATCTGTTAAAGGTACATCAAATCGATCTCTATAATACATTAAATCATCAATATCTAATTTTTTTGTTTGATGTGTTGTATTGACACTTTCTCCACTTTTGCCCATTCCATAACCTTTTATTGTCTTAGCAATTACAACCGTAGGGCTTCCAATATTTTTTGATGCTTTGTCATACGCTGCAAAAACTTTATGCGGGTCGTGACCCCCTCTATTTAATCTCCAAATATCTTTATCAGAAAGACTAGACACAAGCTCTTTAGTCTCTGGGTATTTTCCAAAAAACTTTTCTCTTACATAAGCACCATTTCTTGCTTTCATAGCTTGATATTCACCATCCACAGTCTCATTCATTGTTTTTACAAGATGCCCTGTTTTGTCGTTTGCTAATAATGGATCCCAATATGAACCCCAAATTACTTTAATAACATTCCAACCTGCCCCTCTAAAAATTCCTTCTAATTCCTGTATAATTTTTCCATTACCTCGTACAGGCCCATCTAATCTTTGAAGATTACAATTAACAACAAATATTAAATTGTCTAAGTTTTCTCTAGCTGCTAAACCAATAGCACCTAAAGACTCTGGTTCATCCATTTCCCCATCTCCTAAAAATGCCCAAACTTTTCTTCCTTCATCTTTAATTAATCCTCTATTTATTAAATACTTCATGTATCTAGCCTGATAGATTGCTAACATTGGACCTAACCCCATTGACACTGTAGGAAATTGCCAAAATTTTGGCATTAACCAAGGGTGTGGATAAGAAGACAATCCACCAGGATTTACTTCTTGTCTAAAACTATCTAATTGTTTTTCATTAAGCCTTCCCTCAAGAAAAGCCCTTGCATACATCCCTGGTGCACTATGACCTTGAAAATAAACAAGATCACCTCCAAATTTATTATTTTTAGCTCTCCAAAAATGATTCATACCGACATCATAAAGAGTTGCTGCAGATGCAAAAGTTCCAATATGACCTCCAAGCTCTGGAAATTTTTTATTAGCTCTTACGACCATTGCCGCAGCGTTCCATCTAATCAGCGATCTAATTCTTCTTTCTATATTTTGATCACCGTTTGATTTCTTTTCCTCACTTACCGGGATCGTATTTATATAAGGTGTATTTTGTGTATACGGAATATTAGCTCCCTCCGTATATGCCTTGTTAATTAATTCTTTAATTAAATAGTGTGCTCTTTGATTGCCATCTTTTTCAATAACAGCTGAAAGAGATTCAATCCATTCATTGGTTTCTAATGGATCAATATCACTCTCACTTACAACTTGAATTGTTTCTTGTTTTTGCTTATTTGTTTTTTGTTCAAATATTTTTTGTTCTGGATTTTTTTTCAAGTACTTTTCAGCTTCTTGAATTATATTTTCAGTATTTTTTGGTACTTCGTTTGATTGCTCAGTTTTTTTCTCAGTATTTGATATACTTAGAAGTAAATCGCCTTTTGAAACTTTATCTCCAACTTTAACTGAAATAGATTCGATCTTTCCAGAAAATTTAGATGGTATTTCAACGCTAGACTTATCACTTTCTATTGTTACCACAGGATCATTTTCTTTAATTTCTTGACCTTGCTTTACAAGTAATTCTATTACCTCAACGTTTTCAAAATCACCAATGTCAGGAACTAATAATTTTTCACTCATTTTTTTTTGTTTATACACTATAAAAATATAGTTAATCTGTAATTTTAACACATTCTGCTCAATTTTTTGACACTCTTTACGTACATGCTTCAAAAATGATTAAAAAGTTATTAAAAACACTTATTCAACCAAAAGATACCACCTATATAGACGCCAAAATATGGATTCAAAAAATTTTATTAGAAGAGAAATATGGAAAAATTAATTCTTAATTCTCTCAATACACAACGCTATACCCATTCCACCACCAATACAAAGTGTTGCACAACCTTTATTCTTTTTTTGTCTTTTTAATTCATGGATAAGAGTAACAAGTATTCTTGCTCCAGATGCACCAATAGGATGACCAAGAGCTATTGCTCCACCATTAACATTTACTTTTTTTTGATCAATACCCAATTCACGAATAACCGCAATACTTTGAGCAGCAAAAGCTTCATTAACTTCAAATAGATCAATTTCATTAAGGTTCCAACTTGCTTTTTTAGTTGCTTCTTTAACAGCCTCTATTGGTCCTAAGCCCATTAAAGAGGGATCTACTCCAACCGAAGCCCAAGAAACTATTTTTGCCAGAGGCTTTATAGATTTTTTTTCTGCTTCTTCTTTAGAAGTTAGAAATAAAGCTGCTGCACCATCATTTATACCTGA
>CACGWH010000031.1 GCA_902576765.1 uncultured Pelagibacteraceae bacterium | reverse complement strand
CATTTTCACCCTTAACTAAAATTTCACCATCCTCAGCAATCTTTACTTTGTTAGTCTTGAAGGGTGGCCCAACTGTTTCTATTTTGATTTTTCCAGGAATATTACAACTCACAACAGGGGAAGTCTCTGTTAATCCATAACCTTGTAATGTTGGTAAACCTATAGAATTTAAAAATTCACCTATTTTTTTATCCAAAGCACCTCCTCCTGATACGAAAGCTTTTAGTTTGCTACCAAACTGTTTTTTTACTTTTCTTCGAACTAATTTTTCACAAAAAAAATTAACAAATTTTTCACTAAAATTAAGTTTTTCTTTATTTAAATTCTTGGTTCCAAGATAGATAGTACTTTCAATCAATTTTTTTTTAAAACCTTTTTGTTTAGAAAAATTTAGAGAAATTTTGCTATATAAATTTTGATAAAATCTTGGGACAGCTGTCATAATGGTGGGTTGAGCAACCGCCATATTAGGTAATAGTTTTTCTAAACTTTCAGCATAATAAACTTTTGCTCCTAATAATATTTGAACAAATTGGACAGTATGCTCATATGAATGAGACAATGGAAGCCAAGTTAAAAAAACTGGTTTTTCATTTTTAACTAATGAGTCTAAAATTTCTTGCGCTCCCTCACAATTTGATAAAATACCTCCATGGCTTAACATAACCCCTTTCGGATTACCTGTTGTACCTGAAGTATAAATTATACAAGCAAGATCTTTCCTAATTATTTCTTTATTGTAATTGTCAAGAATAGATAATTTGTCTTGTTCAAAATTTTTTTCTACGATTGTTTTAATACTTTCGATTTTTTGATCAAAGTTTTCAAATGAAATAACTTTAGTTTGATTTGTTATATATTTTTTAATCTTATTATATTGTACATTGTTAGAAATTATACACACTGTGGGTTTACAGTCGTTAATTATATACTCATAATCTTTTTCTGAATATGTAGTGAATAAAGGAACCGTTACACCACCAGCGTTCATAATTGCTATATCTGCAATAAGCCACTCAGGTCTATTTTCAGATAATAACACACATCTATCTCCCTTAGACAAACATTTGCTCAGATAATTGGAAAAGAAAAAAATATTATTTCTGACTTGATCCCATGTCAAAAAATTATCATCATTATTCTTTAACCATTTTAAAAATGGCTGATGTATGGACTCTTTTTTTTCTTTATACTTTTCAAAAAAAAGTTCTACTAAGCTATTAATGTTATTCAATTCCATAATTTGGTGGGCGAAGAGAGAATCGAACTCTCACTTCTTACGAAACACGATTTTGAGTCGTGCGCGTCTACCAGTTCCGCCATTCGCCCATAATTGTTTATTAATTAATTAAATAGTATAAGAACTAAAATTATAATAAAACCAAAAAATGTTTAACAATCTGTATAAAAAGTGTTTAGATCTAGCAGCACATAAAAGTTCGAAATATTATTTAGCATCAGTTTCATTTATTGAAAGTTCCTTTTTCCCAATTCCTCCTGATGTAATGATAGTGCCTATGGTAATCTCAAAGAAAAATGATTTTATAAAAATTTTCCTTATTGCAACAATATTTTCTGTATTAGGAGGAATAATGGGTTATTTTCTAGGAGCTTTTTTTTTAGATGTCGGAATGCAAATAATGAATTTTTATGGATATGAAAATAAATTAATCGAACTTAAAGACAATTTAATAAGTAGTAGTAGTTTTTACGCTTGGTTAAGCATACTTTTTCTAGCCGGTTTTACTCCTTTACCTTACAAAGTTTTTACAATTGCTAGTGGTTTAATAGGTTTTAATATTTTAGTTTTCATTTTTATAAGCCTTATCTCAAGAGGATTACGTTTTTTTTTAGTATCATATCTTTCATTCAAATTTGGACATCTTTTTACAGAATTTATGGAACAACACGGTTCTAAATGGTTCACAATCATTGGGATATTAATTGTTATAATTGGAATAATAATTTACCTAATTTTTAAATCGAATGTATAATTATAAAATAGATACATATTTTAATATAATTTTTACTATCAGCTTATTTTCTATCATTGCAGCTTTTTTTATCGAATATGGTTTAGGGCACCAGCCTTGTAATCTATGCTTGATGCAGAGGATACCATATGGATTAAGTATATTTTTGATAATTTTAAATTATCTATTAAAAAAAAATGAGCGATTTGTGATATTATTATTGATTTTAATATTTTCCTTCTCTTTCTTAATATCTTTTTATCACTTTGGAATTGAACAGGGGTTTTTTAAAGAATCAAGTGTTTGTGGCTTAAATAATAAGTCTGAAATAATTTCAAAAGAGGAAATACTAAAGCAATTAAGTCAAAAAACTATTAGTTGTAAAGATGTGACATTTAGAATTTTTGGATTATCACTAACTACCTTTAATATCTTTATAAGTTTATTTTTAAGTATTTTATTAATTAATATTTTTTCAAATTATGACAAATTTAAAAAGTAAAGTTGAAGAATTTATAAGAGTTGACCATGCTGGTGAAAGAGGAGCAGTAAAAATTTATGAGGGTCAATTATTAGCATTGAATACTTTAGTTAAAAACGAAAATCTGAAAAAAACTATTGAAGAAATGAGAGTTCACGAAAAAGAACATTGTGAATTTTTTGAAAAAGAAATCAAAAAAAGAAAAATCAAACCTACTAAATTTCTTCCACTTTGGGATTTATTAGGCGTGGGTTTAGGCTTTGGTTCAACAATCCTTGGAAAAAAAGCTGCAATGCTATGTACAGCCTCAGTCGAGGAAGTAATTGATGAACATTATCAAAATCAGATCAATCAGCTTGGTCCAGATGAAAAGAACTTAAAGAAAAAAATCATAAAATTTAGACAAGATGAATTAGATCATAAAGATATTGCTTATGAAAAAGGAGCTACAAAAAAAGGTTTGTACTCTATTATGGATAAAGTAATTAAAACAGGATCAAAATTAGCGATAAATATTTCTGAAAAAATTTAATTTTAAGCTTGTAGTTCTACATCCCAATATAAATAATCCATCCAGCTTTTGTGCAAATAATTTGGAGGAAAATTCTTTCCGTTTCGATGAAGATCTTCAGTAGACGGTTGATAAGGATATTGGTTTAACTTCATCCCAGATAATTTTAATAATTTTCCACCTTTTTTTACATTACAAGCTGAGCAAGCCGTAACGACATTATCCCAATTAGTTTCACCACCCTTAGATCTTGGCAGTAAATGATCAAACGTTAATTCTTCTCCACTTCCGCAATATTGGCATGAAAATTTATCTCGTAAGAAAACATTAAATCTTGTAAAACTTGGTCTTGATTGTGGAACAATATAATCTTTTAAAGCTATTACGCTTGGTAATTTCATGTTAAAAGATGGACTTCTAACAACTCTTTCATAATTACTAACTATGACCACTCTATCTAAAAAAACAGATTTTACAGTATCTTGCCATGACCATAATGATAAAGGATAATAACTTAGTGGTCTGTAATCAGCATTTAAAACTAATGCAGGGCATTTTTCTAAAGACACATCTTGCTCGATAAAATTATTCATAATGAAATTTTAGCTTAAATAAAAAATTTTTTCAACATTAAGTGGTTACTTAATTTTTTTCAGGATATAATTTAATGCTAGGCTAGATGCCTCAATAGGAATATGATGATCACAATCTTTAATAAGATGTGTCTCTATTTCTATATTATTTCTTATAAAAAAATCTTTAGCTTCCAACATAAAGTGTGGTGAGACAACTTGATCTGAATCTCCATGTATCAATAATGTGTTAGTCGAAACTTTTTTTCTATTTGCAAGACTTTCTTGATTTATTATTTTTCCAGAAAATCCTATTATACAATTGTATTCCTCTTCAGATGTAAGGCCTAAATTTATAGACATCATACAGCCCTGACTAAATCCTGATAATATAATTTTTTTATTTTCTAAATCAAATTTTGTTTTTATTTCACTAATAAATTTAATAAGTATTTTTTCTGCATTAATAGATTGCTCTAAAATATATTTTGGATCATCTTTAGTTAAGTCAAACCATTGAAAACCAGATGGATTAATTGAACATTTTTCATGACCATTCGGACAAATAAAAATTGTGTTTGGCAAATGTCTTTTCCAATTTAATGACAACATGCTTATATCTTTTCCATCACCTCCATAACCGTGAAGTAAAATAATTGCATTTTTTAATATTTATTTTATCCTCAGGATAGATAATGGTCGAATCTAGACAAAATGTCATACTTAATTAATTATGTTT
>CACGWH010000030.1 GCA_902576765.1 uncultured Pelagibacteraceae bacterium | reverse complement strand
GAATATTAATCCAATTTGGATAATGAGACAAGCTGGACGATATTTGCCTGAATTTCGAAAAATCAGAGAGAAAAATACAGATTTTGTTAAATTATGTTTGGATCAAGATTTATCTACTGAAATTACTTTACAACCTTTAAAAAGATTTGATTTAGATGCTGCAATAATATTTTCTGACATTTTAATGTTACCATATGGATTAGGACAAAAAGTAGAATTCAAAAAAAACTTTGGTCCTATATTAGGTGAATTAGATATAAATCGTATTTCTAAAATTGATGAAGTAGATTTTGTGGAAAAAACACACCGTATTTACAAAGCAATTAAAAAAGTTAGTTCAGACCCAATCCTAAATAATAAAAATACCATTGGTTTTGTTGGAGCTCCATGGACATTACTAGTTTATATGATTAATCAGCAATCACCTAAAAAAAAGCTAAAAAGTAATTTTTTTGAAGATGATTTTTTAATAAATAGAATTTTATTGATTATTGAAAAATTTTTAAAAATACACATTAAAAATCAGATCGATAATGGAGCAAATATTATTCAAATTTTTGATAGTTGGGCAGGATTGTTAGAAGAAAAAGATCTCCCAAATTATGTATATACACCTACTCTGAATTTAGTGAATTATGTTAAATCACTTAAAATACCAGTTATATGTTTTCCAAGAAATATTAAAAATTATAAAGAATTTTGCGAGATCGTAAATCCTGATGTTATTAATATTGATTATAATGTAAATCCTAAAGAAATTGTCAAATCTTTAAAAATTCCTGTGCAGGGTGGATTAGATCCAAAAATTTTGTTGACCGACAAAGAAGAGCTAAAAAATGAAACATTAAAATATTTAGAAATATTTAAAGATCACCCATATATTTTTAATCTTGGCCATGGAGTTTTGCCAGAAACTAATCCTGATATGGTAAACTCTTTAATACAAATAGTAAAAGAATTTAAATGAAAAAAGCTGTAATCTTATTTAATCTTGGTGGCCCAGATAAATTGGAAAATGTTGAGCCATTTTTATTTAATTTGTTTAATGATCCAGCAATCTTAAATTTACCAACATTTCTTAGATATCCTTTAGCTAAACTCATAGCTAACAGAAGAGCTCCTACAGCAAAAAAAATATATCAAGAACTTGGAGGATCTTCACCTATTTTAAAACTTACAGAAGAGCAAGCTTCTGCTTTAGAATCTAAACTAAACAAAGATGATAACGGTTCAAAATACAAGTGTTTTATAGTTATGAGATGCTGGCATCCAAGGGCAGAAAATGTTGTAAAAGAAGTAATTGATTATGGACCAGATGAAATTATTCTAATGCCTCTTTACCCTCAATACTCAGCAGCAACATCAGGTTCATCAATTAATGAATGGCAAAATATATGTAAAAAAAATAATTTTGAGGTGAAAACATGTACCTTATGTTGTTACCCAACAGACAATAATTTCATCCAGGCACACAAAGATGAAATTATAAAAAAAATTAAGAATTTAGATAATTTCAAATTAATATTTTCAGCTCATGGTTTGCCTGAAAAAAATATTAAAAAAGGAGATCCTTATCAATGGCAGGTAGAGCAGTCAGTAGATAGAGTAGTTAAATCTCTTAATATTAAAAATTTAGACTGGATTTTAAGTTATCAAAGTCGTGTTGGTCCGCTAAAATGGATTGGTCCATCAACAGAAGATATAATTGTCGAAAATTCAAAATTGGGTAAACAAATTGTCTTAGTTCCAATAGCCTTTGTGTCTGAACATTCTGAGACTTTGGTTGAACTAGATATAGAATACAAAGAATTAGCTGATAAAAATGGATGTAAAAATTATATTAGAGTACCAGCACTTGGAAAAAATGAAAATTATATAAAAGCAATGTCTAATTTGATAATTAACAAACAAGACTATAATTTTAATGGCGAACTTTTTCCTCCAAAAATACAATGTCCAAGTAAATTTAAAAGATGCCCCTGTTTAAGTCATGAATAGTTATTTATTGTTTAAAAGTTTACACTTAATAGCTGTTATTTCATGGATGGCAGGTCTTTTATATCTTCCAAGAATTTTTGTTTATCATTCTGAAAATAGTAATGAGGTTGTCATAGCGGTTTTTAAAACAATGGAAAGAAAATTATATAATTATATTATGACTCCAGCCATGATATTAAGTTGGGTATTTGGCTTAATATTAATTCATGAAATAGGTTTTCAGCAGTTAGCTAGTTTATGGCTTCAATTAAAGCTGATTTTAGTATTATTGTTAACAGTTTATCATTTTTACCTTGGGTCATTGCTTAATAAATTCAAATTAGATCAGAATAGAAAGACCTCAAAATTTTATCGTTATATAAACGAGGTCCCTACATTATTGTTAATTTTAATCATTTTTATTGTTATTTTTAAGCCAATCTAGGGTTGAATTATCTTTATTAGTATATATATTATATCCAATTATTAAGTCCTTAATAATCTAAATCATGAACATTCAAGAATTAAAACTTAAATCATCTGAACAGCTTATTACTCAAGCCGAAGAACTTGGTATTGAGAATGCAAGCACTTTAAGGAAACAAGAAATTCTTTTTGCAATTTTAAAAAAAGTTGCAGAAAAGGAGGAAATTACCGGTGCAGGAGTATTACAGCTTCTTCAAGATGGATTCGGTTTTTTAAGAGCAATGGAATCCAATTATTTACCAGGACCTGATGATATTTATGTTAGTCCAAGTCAAATAAGAAAATTTGGTTTGAGAACAGGAGATACAGTAGAAGGACCTGTAAGAGCGCCAAAAGAAGGTGAAAGATATTTTGCACTACTTCAGGTAAGTAAAATTAACTTTGAAGAACCTGATAAATCGAGACACAAGATAGCATTTGATAACTTAACTCCTTTGTATCCTGACAAACAGCTTGTCATGGAAGTTGAAATAACAAAACCTGATAAAAAACAAGATTTAACTCCTCGATTAATTGATTTAGTAAGTCCCATAGGGAAGGGTCAAAGATCTATAATTATTTCACCACCTAAAGCTGGGAAAACCATGATTTTACAAAGTATAGCAAACTCAATAGCTAAAAATTATCCAGAATGTTATCTAATAGTTTTATTGATTGATGAACGTCCTGAGGAAGTAACAGATATGCAAAGAACCGTAAAAGGTGAAGTTATCAGTTCTACTTTTGATGAACCAGCACAAAGACACGTTGCTGTTGCTGAGATGGTAATAGAAAAAGCAAAAAGGCTAACAGAACATAAAAAAGATGTAGTAATCTTGTTGGATTCAATCACACGATTAGGGAGAGCATATAATGCTGTAATACCTAGCTCTGGAAAAGTTTTAACGGGTGGTGTTGATGCAAATGCGCTTCAAAGACCTAAAAGATTTTTTGGTGCTGCAAGAAACATTGAGGAAGGTGGATCTTTAACAATAATCTCAACCGCTCTAATAGATACAGGTAGTAGAATGGATGAAGTAATTTTTGAGGAATTTAAAGGCACAGGAAATAGTGAAACGGTCTTAGATAGAAAGATAGCAGATAAAAGAATTTATCCAGCAATTGATATAACAAAATCAGGAACAAGAAGAGAAGAACTACTATTTGATAAAAATGATCTTCAAAAAATGAATGTTTTGAGAAGAATTATAGCTCCAATGGGGACTATGGATGCAATAGAATTTATAAGCTCTAAATTAAAAGATACTAAAAATAATGCAGAATTTTTTAATTCTATGAATAAACCTGCATAACTAAAATGAATGATCTTTCTAAAGATCTTTTAGATAAAATTAAAAATCTTTACGAACAAAAAAAATTTTCAAAATTAGAAACAACTATAGAAAATATCAAAAACTTTGAAGGTTTACCTATTAATCTTCAAATGATTTACGCAGTTTCAAAAGCATTGAATCCAAATTCGAAAATACAAGATTATAAAAAGTCAGCTTTTTTCTTTGAAAAAATATTTTTAAGTGATCAAACCAATTTAGAGCCTTTATACAATTTCATAATTGTTAGTTTAAAAGCAAATATGCATTTAAGATTAAATAACCTACTAGAAGAAGTTTATAAAAAGCATGAAACAGATCTTAAAATTTTGGAAGGGCTATCTAAAGCAAACTTTTTTCTTGGAAATATGATTAGAGCAACTTCATATTATGAAAAATTATCAAACCTTACTCCCAATTCTTCTAACTATTGGACCAAATTTTTGGGCAGTATTAATTACCATCAAAATTTACAGCAAGATCAATATCTTAATTATTGCAAAAAATTTGAT
>CACGWH010000029.1 GCA_902576765.1 uncultured Pelagibacteraceae bacterium | reverse complement strand
AGGTTCTAAATTTGGCCCTGGTATATATGATATAATTATTTCTCTTGGAAAAGACGAAGTAACAAAAAGATTAACTAGTAAGAAAATTAGTTAATACTGATAAAGCCTCATTTGAAGATGAAGTTTTTGATCGAATTTTAGTTAAAGTTTCTTCACATTCATTAATTTGCTTTTTCATTAGTTCTGGATTTTTTAAAAAGTAAACAACAGAATTATAAATCTCTTTAGCATTACATTCATTTTGTATTAATTCTGGGATTATTTCTTTATCATTTATAATGTTGATAATGTTGGCAAATTTGATTTTAACAAGCGTTCTGACAATTAAAAAATTTATAAAATTCATTTTGTAGATAATTATAGATGGAACTTTTGCATTACAGATTTCAAGAGAAACAGTGCCAGATTTAGAAACTGCAAAAGTAGATTTATTTAGTATTTGCTTCTTTATATTTTCATCAGAAATAACTTCAACATTTTTTAAATTTACATTATTAATCTTTTTACTAATTAAATTTTTATTTTCATCAGTTGCATGAAATACAAAAGTAAAATTATCAAATTTTGCATTCATCATATTTATAAATTCTATCAAAATAGGCAAAAGTAAATTTACTTCAGATGATCTACTACCACAAAAAAGAGAAATAATTTTTTTATCATTTGGTATGATATTAGATAAATCTATTTTATCCTTTGATACTTGTTCTAATAATGGATGACCAACAAAAGTATTTGGAATATTTTCTTTATCAAAATATTTTTTTTCAAACTCAAATAATAATAAAATATGATCTAAAAACTTTTTAAATTTTTTAACTCTTCCCTCTCTCCAAACCCAAACTTGCGGCGCTACATAATGAACAGTATTGATTTTATTATTCAATTTTTTTACTTTTTCAGCGACTCTTAACGTAAAATCAGGACTATCAACACTGAACAAAATATCTGGATTAAATCTTATTATCTCTTCAACAGTTTTGTTTATCTTATTTTTTATTTTGAAAATATTTAAAAGAACACTTGTGAAACCGATGTAAGTAATTTCTTTAAGATCAAAAATAGATTTTATTCCTATCGAATTTAAAAATGTTCCACCAACACAAGAGTACTCAACGTTAGGGTTATTTTTTTGAAGTTTAGATATCACTTTTGAAGCAAGTTTATCTCCAGAAGGTTCACCAGTTAATATAAAAATTTTTTTCATTTTACTGAGATAAACATTTTATTTTTATCCGCAAATTTTATACATTTGTTTTTATCTAAAAAAACATGTCGTTTGTTTTTAACTACAATGCCTTTTAATCCTGCAGTCTTAGATTGTATTATAGTTTTTAATCCAATTGTTGGTAGATCTATTCTTAAGTCTTGTTTCTTTTTTGGAAATTTTACTAAAACACCAACGCTTTTAAATTTTTTATTTTTGCTTTTTTCAAGCATTTTTTTAGTTCCACCTTTTCCTTCTACAGAAACTACTTTTTTATTTCTAACAACAATACCTTGGCTAAAATTATATTCTCTTAAACTGTTTAAAGTTTTAATTGCTTTTTTAATATCTAATTGATCTTGTTTGTTTGGTTTTAATTTTGAATAATTGCCTTTTTTTAATGAAAGTTCAGGATTAAATTTAAGTGAATTTTCAGTTTTGATCTTATTTTGGCCTAATATCTTGATGATTTCTTTAAGGATTGCTGCATCACCAAGCTTCGATGCTTTAATAATTCTTGGAATATAATAAATACCTTTGAGGTCTAATTTCAGTTTAGAAAAGTTTGGTTTATTTACCTTTCCAGCAAATAAGACTTTTTTACAATTATTTTCCTTAAAAATATTAAGGATTTTACCAAATTGACCTATAGAAACTGGATAAGATTTTCTATCTTTTTTAAATTTCTTTGATTTTGACAAATCAATTATCAGGTATTTTATTTTTCTTTTTTTGACAGTTTTAAGAATTTCTTTTGGAAAATCAGTATCACCAAAAATTAATCCTATCATTTTATGAAAATGGTGTGCAAATAGATCTTTTTTTATCTTTTGTTATAAAATCAATTACATTCTTAACTAATGGATTTTCTTGAAAAGAACCATTCAATTTACTTATATTTTCGTTGATATTCTTTGTGGCAAAAATCTCCTTATAAGCTTCACTTAAACCTAATATGTCCTTATTTTCAAACTTTGCTCTTCTTAAGCCTATTAAGTTTAATCCTTGTAATGAGTTTCTATTTCCTGTTGATAATCCATAAGGAATAACATCATGTAAAACTCCTGTCATTCCACCAATCATTGCCATTTTTCCAATCCTTGTGAATTGTTGAACTGCAGAGTTTCCTCCTATTACAACATTATCTTCAATTATTGCATGACCACCTAGAGGAACATTGTTAGCAATTATTACATTATTTCCAACCTGACAATCATGAGCAATATGTGATGAAATCATGAATAAACAGTTATTTCCAATAACTGTTTTACCACCACCGCCTACTGTTCCAGGATTTATTGTTACGTATTCTCTGATCTTATTATTGTCCCCGATTATAAGATTAGTTGGTTCTCCAGTATACTTTAAATCTTGTGGGTCGTTGATAGATACAAATGGGTATATCTTATTCCCTTTACCAATTTTCACATTTCCAGAAATATTTACATGTGATTGGATAACAGTATTTTCACCAATCTCAACATTTGGACCTATTAAACAATAGGGCCCTACTTTGACACTTTTATCTAATTTAGCTTTTGAGTCTATGATTGCAGTTTTGTGTATCATTTATTATCTCTAATAAAATCTTTTAAATCTTTTGCTGGATAACCCATAACTTTAGTATTATCTGGAATATCTTTGATAACTCCACTTCCACCTCCAATTTGGACATTGTTGCCAATTTTTAGATGACCTGAGACCCCAGCTTGACCACCTATCATTACATTATTTCCTAAAGTTGAACTACCAGCAAAACCCACTTGTCCAGCAATAATACAATTTTCACCTATTTTTACATTATGAGCTATATGAATTTGATTATCTAAATAAGTATTTCTTCCAATAACTGTATTTGAAAGAGACCCTCTATCTATTGTTGATCCACAGCCAATTTCTGCGTAATCTTCTATTATAACTACTCCTATTTGTGGATATCTAAAATTAGAATTTTTATTAGGAAAAAAACCAAATCCTTTTTTACCAATTACACAACCATCTAATATATGAACATTGTTTTTAATTAATGAATTTCTAATAATTACGTTAGATCCAATAATACAATTATCTCCGATAAACACGTTTTTTTCGATTATCGAATTATGACCAATTTTACAATTTATGCCTATTTTAACATTCTTACCAATGAGAACATTATTTCCAAATTTTACATTCGATTTATGTTCTGTTTTACTTATATCTTCAACTGTATTATCAAAGTCATCAGACACTGAGTCAGGGTAAAAAATTTTTGTTATTTGTGCTGTATGTAATAAAACATTATTTGATATAATTGCCTTACATGTGGTTGGTAAAATTGATTTCAAATTTTCTGTCGTTAAACAATAAGAAGCTTTTGTAATTTTGGCTAAATTATCATATTTTTTTGAATGAAAAAAACTTAATTGACTACTTTTAGATGAGGAAAGGTCTTTTATATCAATTATTTTGTCATTTGAAAATTTTTGATTTTTTAGACCTATTGTTTCTAAAAGAAAATTTATATCATACGGTCCAGTATTTTTAAAAAAGGGATTGTTCATTAATAAGTTTAATATCAAAACTTTTCAATAATACTTATCAACAAATGTTACTAATTATTTTCTATCAACTATTGTTGCTGACCATTGAGCATCTGCCATTTTTTTTCCATCAACAAATGCTTCACCTTTATATTTCCAAACTCTTCCGTGGGATCTGATCGCCTCAATATTAAGTTCCAATTTACAATCTGGTATAACAGGGTTTCTAAATCTAGCTTTTTCTACACTCATTAAATAAACTAGTTTATTTTCATATGTTTCTTTATCAATTCCATGAGCAGTCAAAGCTGCTGCTGCTTGACCAAAAGCCTCTACAATCAAAACACCAGGTAATACTGGTTGACCAGGGAAATGACCATCAACATAAAATTTATCTTTTTTAACATACATAATAGCAGTAGCTGATTTTAGTTTTTTTATGTTTATTAATTCATCTATGAGTAACATAGGTTCTCTATGAGGGAGAAGATCAGCTATTTCGTTTTTATTCAGTTTCATGGGATATTATTTAAAAGTTATCTTTTTTTTATTTAATTCATCCAGTACA
>CACGWH010000028.1 GCA_902576765.1 uncultured Pelagibacteraceae bacterium | reverse complement strand
TGATGATTTCGAAAATGAAAACGTTAAAGAATACTTAGAAGAGTTTAATTCATCTCAAGATAGAAGTTTTAACAAAATAACATTTAAGAATTTTGTAAGCAATTTTTTTAGTGCTTATGCAGGATAAATCATTTTTTTAGGGTCAACAATTTTATTATAATCTTTTTCATTGATTAATCCTGATTTAAGGGCTTCAGTTTTTAAAGTCGTTTTATTTTTTAAGGCAGCCTTAGCAATTTTTGCTGCATTATCATAACCAATTTTTGGTGCTAAAGCCGTAACGAGCATTAAAGAATTGTTCAAATAGTTTTTTATAATATCTTTATCTGCTTTTAAACCTTGTATGCAATATAAACCAAAATTTTTTGAGCTATCCGCTAACAAATCTATTGATTGTAAAATATTATGAGCAATTAAAGGTTTAAAAACATTTAATTCAAAATGTCCATGTGAACCAGCCATTGTTATACCATTGTGGTTACCAATAACTTTTACACAGACCATTGTTACTGCCTCTGATTGTGTAGGATTAACTTTTCCAGGCATAATTGAAGAACCTGGTTCATTTGCTGGTAAAATTAATTCTCCGTATCCTGCTCTAGGGCCTGAACCTAAAAATCTTATATCATTTGCAATTTTCATCAAACAAACTGCAGTGGTATTAAGTGTTCCTGAGAAATTTACAATTTCATCATGTGCAGCTAGGGCTGCAAATTTATTTCTTGTTGGTTTAAAAGGTAGTTTCGTGATCTTCTTAATTTCATTTATAACTTTTTTATCAAATCCTTTTTTACTATTGATACCTGTTCCTACAGCAGTACCACCCTGAGCTAATGAGTATATTTCTTTCAAAGCGTTTTTAATTCTTGCTATACAGTCTTCCAATTGAGATTGATATCCAGAAAACTCTTGGCCCAAAGATAGCGGAGTTGCATCTTGCAAATGAGTTCTTCCAACTTTTACAATATTTTTGAATTTAGAGACTTTCTTTTTTAATTCTTTATTTAATAACTCAAGGCTTGGCAGAAGTTTGGTTTTAGTCTCTATTGCGATAGCGATATGCATTGCTGTTGGAAAAACGTCATTAGTAGATTGAGATTTATTGACATGATCATTTGGATGAACAGGTTTTTTTGAACCCTTTTTTCCACCTAAAATTTCAATTGCTCTATTTGCTATAACTTCGTTTACATTCATATTGGTTTGAGTTCCGGAACCAGTTTGCCAAACCTTTAATGGGAAGTGTTCATTTAATCTTCCTGATATCACTTCATTTGATGCCTTAATTATTGCTTTGGATATATTTGGTAAAATTTGTTTTTCTCTTCCATGCACTATTGCTGCAGCTTTTTTTATAATTGCGATAGATTTAATTAGAATCGGTCTTACTAAAAATTCACCTATATCAAAATATTTTTTTGATCTTTGGGTAGATGCACCCCAATATTTATCATTTGGAACACTAATTTTTCCAATGCTATCAAATTCTTTTCTTAATTTCATGAATATTTTTTTCAAAGTATATACAATAGATATATATATTAATTTTATTTAAACTTACAGGAGCAAAATGACAAATTTTGATAAAGTAGGAATTTTTATGAAAACTTTTGGCCAAGAAGTTAAAACGAAACCTTCTTTTAGTACAGATAAGATAAATAAATTAAGGCTTGATCTGATTAAAGAGGAGTTAATTGAACTTACAGAAGCGATGAATAACAAAGATTTATTAGAGGTTGCTGACGCATTGACTGATATTCTTTATGTTACCTATGGAGCGGGACATGCATTTGGAATTAATTTAGACAAGTGTTTTGAAGAGGTTCAAAACTCAAATATGAGTAAATTGGATGAAAATGGTAAGCCAATTTACAACGAGCATGGTAAAGTCATGAAAGGCCCCAATTATTTTAAACCTAATTTAAAAAAGGTTATTTTTTAAACTTAAATTAATAATGAAATTGTAAATCTTTTTTATCTTTAAAGTTTGGATAATCCAGTTTCTTTACAGGGAACTTTTTAACTAAATTTTTTTGAGGCAGAGGATAAATCTTTTTATTTCTAAGTGTCATTTCAAGAGTAATTGGCAATCCATCGTTACAGAAAGAAGTGTAATTATTTCCATGAATATGAATGATATCAAAATTTTTTTTTAATTCTTTCAAAACTTTTTTGAATAAAAATCTTTTTTTATCCAGAAAATGAAATTCAATTACGATAAGATGAATAAATTTACTTTGTTTTGCAATATCGTGTAAAACTCTATATTCATCTCCTTCAATATCTATTGATAGTAAAATTTTTTTATCTTTAGCTTTATTTAAAATTCTGTTTAAATTCTCCTCTTTATGAGAATTTTTATTTGAAACTTTTATTTTAAAATGTTGAATTCTATTATCATTAATTATTTTATGATAGCCTATTAGTTCACTCAATTTTTTAAGGACATTTTTTGGATTTGATTTGAAATAAAAAATTCTTTTTATTGATTTTAGTAAACCTAAAAAAAAATAATCATATCCAACTGTATGATCATAAATTTGAATTTTATTATTTGAATTGATAGCTAAAAAACTTTCTTCAAATGACCAATTGTTTGACATACCAAACGAAATCATAAAGTTTACTTTTTTAATTACTTTTTTTGAAATCACATATCCGCTATCATTTTTATTTCCAAATCTTACAAGATCATTTATTTTTGAGGGTAAAATGTATTTTAGCGATTTATCTAACTTTTTTGAATTCATTTAAAGATAAAATTAAATTTCAAGTTTTAAATCTATAGCTTGAGTACTATGTGTCAAGCTTCCAACCGAGATACGATCAACTCCACTTGAAGCTATTTTTTTAATTGTTTTAATATTAACATTTCCTGACGCTTCAGTTTCATAATATTTTTTAGCTAGTTTAACTCCAATTTTAAGAATTTTAATATTCATGTTATCAAATAAAACTGTATCAAATTTTAAACCTATAATTTCTTTCAGCTGTTTTAAATTATCAACTTCTACAGTAATTTTTTTCCCTTTTTTATTTTTAATAGCTAAAGTAACAATTTTTTTAATATCTGAACTAGCAATATGGTTATCTTTAATTAAAAATTCATCACTCAAATTAAATCTATGGTTTATTCCCCCTCCTAGCTTAACAGCGTATTTCTGAATGACTCTTAAAGTGGGAATAGTTTTCCGTGTGCAACAAATTTTACATTTTTTTCCTGCTAGTTTGACGAACTTATTTGTTTTGGTAGCTATTCCTGAAATATGAGACATAAAATTTAATGCAACTCTTTCAGCAATCAAAATATTTTGAGCATTTCCTTGAATTGTTGCAATAACAGATCTTCTTTTTACAAAAGATCCATCTTTTTTTTTAGCAACAAATTTTATTTTTTTATCAACTAATAAAAAAGCGTGTTTAGCAAATAATAAACCACCAATTATAGCATTTTGATTAGTTATTATTTTTGCTTTGATAATTTTTTCATTCTTAATCAAGTTTGAAGTTATATCTCCAGAGGGATATAAATCCTCATTTAATGCTAGCTTAACTATATTTCTAATAAAATTTTGACTGAGTTTAATTTGAGACACAAAAAATTATCTACCAATAGAAACCATTTTCTCCACTGATAATCTAGCTTTATCTATGGTTTCTCGATCCATGATAATTTCACCAGTTTCGTTCTCTAGACAATCTAATATTTTTGGCAAAGTAATTTTTTTCATATGAGGACACATATTACACGGCCTAATAAATTCGACATTAGGATTTTCAACTTGAATATTATCACTCATTGAGCATTCAGTTACCATCATAACTTTTTTTGGCTGATTATCCTTGACGTAATTAATCATTCCTGATGTGGAGCCTGCAAAGTCACTTGCTTTAATTACTTCTGGTGGACATTCTGGATGAGCAATAATTTTTATTCCTGGGTTATTTTTTCTAATATTTTTGATTTCATTTTCGTTAAATTGGTCATGAACTACACAAATTCCTTTCCAAGATATAATTTCAACATCTGTTTGCGAAGCAACGTATTTTGCAAGATAATCATCAGGTAGAAAAATTACTTTTTTAACTCCAAGAGATTTTACAATTTTAACTGCATTAGCAGATGTACAACAAACATCTGTTTCAGCTTTTACATCCGCAGAAGTATTCACATAAGAAACGACTGGAACCCCTGGGTATTTTTCCTTGAGCAATCTTACATCTTTACCAGTAATAGATGATGAAAGAGAACATCCTGCATCCATATCAGGTAGCAAAACTTTTTTATTTGGGCTCATTAATTTTGCTGTTTCTGCCATAAAATGTACTCCCGCCATCACAATTATATCAGCTGAAGTTTTTGAAGCTTCAACTGCAAGAGCTAAAGAGTCCGCAGAAAAATCTGCAATACCATGATAAATTTCTGGTGTTTGATAATTGTGAGCAAGAATTACCGCATTTTTTTCTTTTTTAAGTTTATTAATTTTGTGGATATATGGAGCATGTACCGACCATTCAATCTCAGGCATAACTTTTGAGATTTTTTGATAAATAGAATCAGTTGCTTTTTTTACTTCTTGGTTAAATTCCATAAATAAAATTTATCAATTTGAAACCTACTTGTCATTGATTTAATGTGGGTCATATTTGCGGCCATGCTGAAATTGGTAGACAGGCACGGTTGAGGGCCGTGTGGACTTAGTCCATGAGAGTTCGAGTCTCTCTGGCCGCACCAAAAACTTAAATTTTTAGCCACTCAGGTATGAATATTTTAAAGGTAGCATTTTTACTTTTAAATATAAAATCTTTATTAAAATTTTCATTTAAATATTTTATTAAACCAAACGGATAATCTTCACTGATAAGAACT
>CACGWH010000027.1 GCA_902576765.1 uncultured Pelagibacteraceae bacterium | reverse complement strand
ATGACAAGTTAATCTCTGATCTTGGTTCAAAAAAACAAATCCCAGCAGTTGGAGCTGCCTTAAATTTGATTAATTAGAATGAATAATATTATAAATATTGGAGTACCAAGCAAAGGAAGACTTAGAAAAGATGTTTTAAAAATTTTCAAAAAAAAAAGATTTAAACTTATCTCTGAAAGAGGGGAAAGAGACTTAATTGGTTCAATAAAAAATAAAAATAATATAAAAATCTTGTATTTACATGCTAGAGAAATTATTGAAAGATTAGGGGATGGATCATTAGATGTTGGTTTTTCTGGACTCGATTTACTTAAAGAAAGTGAGATTAATATTCAAAAAAAAATTAACGTTTTAAAGAAACTTGATTTTGGAAATGCTAATTTGGTAGTAGCTATACCTGATCCATGGATTGACGTTCAAACAGTTGCTGATCTAGAGGAAATTGCTTTCGAGTTTAGAGATAAAAAGAAAAGCAGATTAAGGGTTGCAACTAAATATCCAAATTTAACAAGAGAGTTTTTGTTTTCAAAAGGTGTTACTCAATTTCGATTAGTTGAAAGCTTGGGGGCAACAGAATCTTATCCATTTACAGGATCAGCTGAAATTATAACTGATATAAGTTCAACTGGTGAAACTTTGAGAGCAAATAATTTAAGAATCTTAAAAGATGGGGAAATTTTGAAATCTCAGGCATGTGTTTTTACCTCAAAAAAAAATACAAAAAAAAAGGGTTTAAAAAATTTGGTTAAATTACTTTCCAAGTAATTTGTCTTTGAAATATATAAGAATAATTTTTATTATATCTAAGTTTCGCAAGATTGCGTAAAGTCCGACTAAAACTCCTAAACCAATAATAATTTTTATAATTAGTAAAACTTCCATTTTTTGAAATATATATATATATCTAGTTGAATATAATAACTTATAAATAGTCATATTAGACATTTATCAATTGAAATATTATTGTATAAAAAAGAGCTAGATTCGTTACATGATCAACAAAAAACTTAAAATTCTGTCTTTATTTGCTGGAGCTGGGGGTATGGATCTCGGCTTTAAAAACGCTGGTTTTGATATTGTTTGGGCAAATGACTTTGACCCTGACTCAGTTAAAACTTACAAAAGAAATTTTGGTGATCATATAGTCCTTGGAGACATTGAAAAAATTAAAACCAACCAAATGCCTGATAATCCAGATGTAGTGATCGGAGGATTTCCTTGCCAAGGTTTTTCAATTGCGAACTTAGGAAGAAGTGTCGATGATAGTAGAAATAAACTTTATAAACAAATGTTAAGAGTGATAAGAGCGAAAAAACCTAAGTATTTTGTAGCTGAGAATGTTGAAGGTATTTTAACACTTGGTAAAGGGGCGGTTATGCAAAAAATTTTAAAAGATTTTAAAAGTATTGGTTATAAAGTTGATTATAAACTTCTCAATGCTGCTGATTACGGAGTGCCTCAAGCTCGAAAAAGAGTTTTTATAATTGGCAATAGATTAGGTTTGGATAACCCATATCCTTCTCAAACTCACCAAGCTCCCACAAAAAGATCTGATATATTATTTGACTCTAGATTACAAAATTACGTAACAACAAAAGAAGCTATTAATTTTCTATCGAAGGTTCCTACCACGAATAAAACTATATACGTTAAAAATAGAATTATTCATAACCATATGGCTGATACCAATGTCCACGATGAATTTTGGGGAAGAAAATATAACGTAAACCAATTTCATATATGTGACTATTTAAAAAAGTGGAGAAAAAAAGCTGGGATTTCTACAAAAAAAGTTGATGAACATTTTGGGTATGCTCACACAGCTGGTCATTGGTTCAGAAAAGATAATAATTCAGGAAGTATCCCAAATCCAGATGATTGGAGAGGTCTTAAAAAATTATTAGGATTTGATAATAAATATGACAAGCAAGTAACAACAATAGTAAAAAAGAAAATTAAGTTTGAACAATCTTTAAGGATTACGAATTGGGATAGGCCAAGTGATACACTAACAGCTACAAATCCTGAAATTCATGTAAATCTAAAAAGAAGATTATCAGTAAGAGAGTGTGCAATATTACAAACTTTTCCTGATGATTTTGTCTTTGAAGGTTCTACCTTTAGAAGTATGCACAAACAAATTGGAAATGCAGTTCCAGTTTTATTAGCTGAAAAAATAGCAAAAAAAATAAGAAATATTTTAATTAAGAAAGAAACTTTAAGAATTGCGTCTTAGAGGGAATAGAGTTATTTTCAATATAATTCTTATTAACGTATATCTTATTTAATCTTTTTTTATTTAAAAGTTTAAATTTTTTACATCTTCCCATTTTAAACCTACATTTTTTTTTACTAATATTTCCACCAGCACCAATTGGCTCAGTTCCATAAACATTTGTAAGCTGTCCATTAGGCATGCAGCTTACATTAATGTTTATAATTTCACATTCACCTCTGTTAACTTTATATAAAATAGAAATAAAATAAGTCAGAGTTGGTAGTTCTTTAGTATTACTTCCATTAGTAACCTCATAGTAGTTAGGTAAATTTCCCTCAAATGCAAAAGTTCCACCTTGACCCTTTTTATTATAATTTATTTTATATGAAGTTTGATTGGCTTCAATTTTTGGCTGCCAATGATCTCCAATATTAGTTAGTGGCTGGTTACTTTTTAAATCTATATGTATTATTGCATCATCACACTCAAACATTAAATCTGATCCAATAGGGGAAGAGTTTGCATTTTTTAAATCGGATGAACCATGTTGTAATAATGAATATATAACCCTTTCAAATCCTACATCGTATCCTTTATCTTCATCTTTTTTAATATTTACCCAATGTTTAGAAATTTTATTCATTGATTTTAAAGCAGGTAAAATATTGTTTCTAATATTGGCTTTTAATATTGAGCTTATAGTCTCTAAGTAGTCAAACTCTAAATTTTCTAGTTCAATATCAGATAACATTTTTTATTTAATTAAGTTTGTCCTTATCTTCCTCAGGATCTGATACATCTGTTATATTTGCTTGCTCTGGTGGTATTTCAGGGATTTGTTTACCAGGTATTACACCATGTTCATCCTCAAGTTTTTTGATTTGTTTTTCTAATCCTTGTGTACCCCAAGATTTTGTTACAATGGTTTGTAGTTTATTTCCGTGGGTCCTATAAGATTCTAGAGCTTGTTTAATTGCAGTTTTAACATCTGAATATTTGTCAAAGATCTTACTTGCAGAAGTAATTATCTTGCTGATATTTTCAATTTGTTTTTTCTCACTCTTAATTTGTTCAAAAACAGCAATTAAATTATTTAAATTGTTTGGAGATGAAAAAATAAAGCCTTTTTTGAATGCATCATTTTGAAGAGATACATCTCCTTTCAAAGTGATTGTATATAATTCATCTGCTGGAAAAAATACAATAACATGCTTTAAAGAGTTTATTCCATACAGTTTATTGTAATTCTTTTTATCTAAGCCTTTAGGACCAAAAAGATGCTTTCTTACAGAGTCAATATGATCTTTAAGATATTTATCTGCAACTTTTTTATCTTCCTCTGTGTTTGATTTTAATGCTTCAACATATTTTGTCCAATCAGCTAAAGATACTTTTGCATCAATAATATAATTTCTTTCTGGAAACTTTAAGAGTATATCAGGAATAACGTCCTTATCTTGATTACCGTCAATATCGTAGGTAGTCTGTTTTTTTTGAGCAAAAAAATCTCTATTTCTCACTAGGTTCGCTCCTTCTAATAAATTCTCTAATATTTGCTGATTAAATTTTCCCTGGTAAGTTACATTTGTTGTAAGTTTTTCAAACCAATTTTTAACTTTCGTTCCGAATACATCGTGCTTATTTAGTGCTTTTTCTGATATTGATTTATATTCACCTACTCCAGAGACAATATCATCAACTTTTTTATAAAGATTTGTTACCTCTTCTTTTTTATCATCAAGTTGTTTAGTTAAGTCTTTTTTTGCGTCCTCAGCAGCTTTTACCTCTGCTACTTTTGTAGCTAGATCTATTTCAGATCTTTTTAACTCTTCCTCTTTTAATTTTAATTCATCAGTTGGTATTTGATTATTTTTTGGTTTTAATAAAAAGTACCAAATAATACCAAATGCTACAAAACCTACTATTACTCCTAAAATTGCTTCCATAATTTAATTTAACCTTTTATCATGACTATTATCAATAAACGACTGAAAATCGTTACTTCTCACTTTATCAACTATATCTTGAGGAATTTTTTCCTCATCCAAAACTAGTTCTACATAGGTTGTATAAACTAATGCTAAAGCAATAGCATGGGCAACTTTAGCTGATAATTTTGGATTAGACATCCTGATGCAATGGGTAACTGCCTTTGGATCAACTTTCCTAAAGAACCTATCTGAGTACTCAATTTTATCTTTTGGGAATTTAACTATTTTTGTCATAATTTATTGATTTTCTTCATACAAAACATCCTCATCTATAATATCTTCGAATCGATCCTCTTTTTTACACTCTTCGATAACAAGATCAGCATGTAATGCATATACAGTTGCTAGAGTTACAGCTTTAGCAACTCTTAATGGCATGCCAGGGCGTTCCTTAATTAGCTTCTCAGTCATGCCATTAAAATTGATTGATGATAGGAAATATTCAGAAAAGTAGGCTTTTTTGTCCTCTTTTCTATAGAAAGGTAAAAGTTTTATTTCCTTGGTCATGGAAACTAACTTAATAACAAAATTTTTTTTTTCTAATATTTATTTATTCGTCAGAGAGTTGACGAATAAATTTTTTATTCGTCACATGTTTAACGAATAATCTTAATTAACCAATCTAGGTCTTCGTCACTAAAAAATTTCAACTTATATTTTTTTTTGTAAAAAAAAGGATCAAACCATTTGTCCTGATCTGGTCTCAAAATAAGCTTTTCAAGATTTAAAATTCCTTTATATGAGTCAAATTCTGGTTTTTTTTTATTTTTCCAAAAATCATCGAATAGAGTTTTGTAGACTTTAGACTCTATCATCCTTCTAATTGTAGCTTTTCTTTTAGGTATAAGATATTTAACTGCACTCT
>CACGWH010000026.1 GCA_902576765.1 uncultured Pelagibacteraceae bacterium | reverse complement strand
CATATTCAACATGGGCAGTTGAAATTGTAATTCCTCTCTCTTTTTCTTCTGGAGCTTTATCAATCTGATCGTACGCAACCGCTTGAGCGCCACCAGTTTCTGATAAAACTTTAGTGATAGCTGCAGTTAAAGTTGTTTTACCGTGGTCGACATGGCCAATTGTACCAATGTTACAATGCGGTTTGTTTCTTACAAATTTTTCTTTAGACATTACTTATTTCCTCACTTTATTATTTATAATTTTATTTTCTTGGAGCGGGTAAAGGGAATCGAACCCTTACATCCAGCTTGGAAGGCTAGCGTTCTACCATTGAACTACACCCGCACAACCCCAAGAGTAACACTCCAGTGTTATTTATAGATTTATTGAATGGTGGAGGGGGAAAGATTCGAACTTTCGAAGACCGAAGTCAACGGGTTTACAGCCCGCCCCATTTGACCGCTCTGGAACCCCTCCCTTAGGGGAAGTGTCCCCTTGTTCAATAAAGCTTCAAACAACAAGCGTTTTATATATTTTATTCATGCAAATGCAATATGTGATTTATCAGGCAAATATACAAAAAAACGTGTAAAACAAGGTATATTTTATGAGTAAATCATCATTTTTTATAGTTGGTCAACATGCAGTTATTGAAGCTTTGAAAAATCCTAGAAGAAAAGTTTTAAGGGTCTTTTTAACAGAGGAAAGTAAAAAAAATATTCATCGAAAAAGTCCAAACCAAAACCTTTTGAATGAAGTAAAAGTTTATTTTAAAACCAAAAAAGAATTAGACAAATATAGTACTAAAGAGAATTTATTACATCAAGGATATGTTGCTGAAATAGAACACTTGGAAAAACCAATTCTTAAAGAATTCATTAAAGAAAAAAGAAATATCACTATGGTTTGTTTAGATGGAGTAACAGATCCTAGAAATATAGGAGCTTTAATCAGAAGTGCTACATCTTTTAATATTGATGGAATCATAATTAAAGAAAGGCATTATCCAAGTGAAAGTAAGCTCATGTACAAGGCATCAAGCGGAGCAATCGAATACATGAATATTTTTGAAGTATCTAATATAAATTCTACATTAAAAAATCTTAAAGATAAAAATTTTTGGGTTTATGGTTTTGATGGAAATGGCAATAAAGATTTTACAGATATAGATTGGAAAGGTAATAATATTCTGTTATTTGGCTCTGAGGGATTTGGAATGCACAAACACACATCAAAATATGCTGACTTTTTAGTAAAGATTGATATTGATAATAAGGTGGAAAGTCTAAATATCTCTAATAGTGCTGCAATTGTATTCCATCATTTAAGTTATATAAAAAAAAAGAGTTGATTAATTTAAAAATTATTAATAATTATTGCTCAAGCCCTTGTAGCTCAGCTGGTAGAGCAATTGATTTGTAATCAATAGGTCCGCGGTTCGAATCCGTGCGGGGGCACCATAATAATGGAACTATACATAAGTATTTTTATTTATATCTTTTTATTTACTTTTTTTTCCTTAAGTATTTTTGGTTATGGCTATTTTTTTAAGAAAATTTTAATTGATGATAAAGAGGAAAGTATTGGGGAGTATGGATTATTTGGATTTATATTTTTATATATAATTTCAGTTATTATTCATTTTTTCTTAAGCCTAAATTTATATCTCACTTTAACAATATTAATTTTGGGATTTGTATTATCAATAATATCTTTAAAAAAAATTGAACTTATTCATTACCCAAAAAAAATTCTAATTCCTTTTATATTTTTATTTTTAATTTTAGGAGCCTCAAACAATCCTCACGATGATGTTTATCTATATCAGCTTCCTTATATAAGCTACGTTCAAAATGAAAAATTAGTATTTGGTTTAGTAAATATTAATGAATTTACAGCTTACTCAAATTCTTTTTACGATATCATGAGTTTGTTTAAATTTCCTTCAGTAAATAATCAGTCAGTTTATTTGATACCTACAATTTTTTTTATGTTTTTTTGCGTATTTTTAATAGAAAAATTCGATCAAAGCTCCAAAATTTTAAAATTATTTATTTATAGTATATTGATTTTATCACTATTAAAATTTACCAGATCCAAGGAATTCGGTACTGATATTCCAGTAATCGCTTTAATATTTTTAATTCAATTTTATGTATTAAAATTTTTTGAAAATAAAGATTATAATTTGATTAATAAGATTATTATATTTCTCACATTCTCCTTTTTTTTAAAAGCTTATTCAGTTTTAGCAGCTTTATATTTAATAGTTTTTTTTAAAGATATTAAAGAATTTTTTAAATCAAATCATAAATATGTAAATACTTTCGTTTTTGTATTTATAATTATAGTTGTGTCTTCTTTTAAAAATATTGCTCATAGTGGTTGTGTAAGCTATCCAATTAAGATTACATGCTTTGATAAGAATATTATTAGTTGGAGCAACGGCCATGAGATAGTAGATTTGAGAAATAAAGGATTGGTTGCAGGATCAAAAGGTATAAAAGCTTATATAAGAAACAATGAAAGATCTGAAAACATAATTTCAGCAGAAGAATACTTAAAAAAATTTAAATATTCATATCACTTAAACGTTATAAAAGATCCTGATTTTGAAAGGCTTTTAGTTGTAGTTTCAATATTTTTATTATTCATTTTTATTTCTTTAATAAATAAATATAGAAAAAAAATTCCTGAAATAGAAAATTCAAATTTAATGAATATAAATCTTTTTCAATTCATAATTTTTATTGTTCCAATGATTTTATGGTGGATTCTTATACCTATCTCTAAATATGGTGGTTATGCTTATTTATTATTTGGTATATTCTCTTTTTGTATTTATTTAAAATTACTTACATTTTTAAGTTTCAAGCAATTAAATGTTATTATGGTTATATGTATCATTTATTTTTTAGGCAAAAGTATAGATAGAATTAATAGTGAATATAATAATCTAGAGTATTCAAACCAAAGTTATCCTTTACCAACATATAAGTATCAAAATTTTGAAATAGAAAAATTGAATAATAAGATATTTAGAGTAACAGAAAACTTAAAAAGATGTGGGGACATAAAATTTCCATGTCTAGAAAGACCTCACTTTAATGCAATCAAGAGTGTCACAAATAAAAATGGTTATTTATTTTTTGAGGGAATTAAAGAAAAACAAATAGAAAGTATTAAAATTGAGCAAAACTGGGCTTACAATACAAATAATTTCTAATAGATCATTTATCCTCAAATTTTTTTAAAAATTATTACTTATTAATATATTTGTTCTGTGATCGGTTGTATTACTTAACAAATTATAATTAGAATTTATCTTCAAATCATATTCATTTATTTTGTTGGCAAATTCTAATTTAGTGTTGTCAGAATTATCGATTTCAAATGAAAATTTCATTTCATCTATTGGCACATAACCTACAGATAAATAAAGCTCATTATAATAACCTTTACCACTAGCGCCAAATCGTTCTAAGTTAGTGACTATTGACCAACCATTAATTGTCGTTATATCGAAACCGTATCCAATTCTGTAATTATGTTTTGATTTATTATTTGTTTTATACTCATAGATAGTGCTTTGACTATTTACATAATAAAACTCAGCTTTTGAGGAAGGACTTAAATCTCCAACGTATTCCAATCTTCCATGGTGATTAATTATTTTTTCTTTCTCTTTATCAGTAGTATCAAATAAAATGCCAATAGTTGCTAATGCAGTTTTGATATTTTGATCTTTGTAAATTAATGAGTCAGATAAACTGTTACCCAGTGTTGTTTTTTCTCTAAATGCCTCAAGTTTTGTATAACCTAAATCTAATTTTATTCCCGGATTAAAATTAATTTCTTCATCATGTAATCTTTTTCCAAAATTAATTGAACCAAAGATTTGCTGTCCGTCCCTGACGCCCTCTAAAGTGTTACCATTTATCACTCTCTTATGATCAATATCTAATAAGCTTAATCCAATAATACTATCTGTAAAATAATCATTATCTTCAATTTTCGTTCCATAAAGTGCTAGGCTATATGAGTCGGTATTAAGATTTGTGCCCCTACTTCCAATATCAACTTTTTCATTTCCATATTGAAACACATATCCATACATTACATCTCTGTTATTTTTTTTTATTTTATCAGCACCTATGGATATTCCATGACTATAAATATCACGAGAGGAGGCATTATTTGCATCTTTTTTACCAAAACTTACTCTACCCTCACTCCATTGAAACCAATCATCACTGTTATAAGTTCTGTCTTTTTCTTGTTTAAAACTTTCAAGAGTATTTACTAACTTAGCAATTTTTTTATTTGTAAAATCTAACTCAGCATTAAAATTTGTTAGATTATCTTTATTTTTATGTCTTCTTAACCATTCAGTTCTATGAAAAATTGGAAGAGTATTATTTCTAATTAACCGTTTAGCTGACTCTACATTTGCTTCAATAATAGCTTTTACATCATCATTAGTTGATGCATTAACACAGGTTATAGTTCCAGCACAGTCC
Organism: uncultured Pelagibacteraceae bacterium; assembly: GCA_902576765.1. GTDB lineage: Bacteria > Pseudomonadota > Alphaproteobacteria > Pelagibacterales > Pelagibacteraceae > Pelagibacter. Next base: position 819 of record CACGWH010000026.1, on the reverse strand, counting down.
ACATCATATTCATAAATCACATCGTCAGTATCACCATTGTCTCCAGTAACATATAGTTTTGTGAAATTAGATGAAAACTGAAATCCTCTTATATTACCAGTTTGAGAACTTATTGAAAAAGTTGTTGTTTGAAGAGTGATTGATGTAATATCGTAAGGCGCAGATAACGAGTACTTTTTAATATCATCATCATTATTTCCTGCTAAATATAAAATATTTCCATCTGAACTTAATTGTATATTTCTAACCTGAGTTTCGTCAAAACTTGAACATACTTGATTAGTTGCGGTCGAAATATCCCAAGGGGTGGTTAAATCATATTGTCCTACTTTTTTATTTCCTTGACTAGCAACAAATACACGGGTTCCATCAGGTTTAAAGTCTAAACCTCTTTGTTGAATACTACTAAAACATCCTGTCTTAATATTTTTAAAAGTAGTCCAAGATATAGTTGTTGTGTCCCAGGGTGTAGAAAGTGTAAATTGTTCAATTGAAACTCTAGTACTACCATCACTTCGAATAATATACATTTCTGTTCCATCAGGCTTAAACTCAATTGCATGAGGATTGTCTATAACTGATACAAGACCGCCTTCAGTCACTGCTAAAAGTGTTTTTTTTGGGTTACTTGCAGTAGTTACGTCAAAAGGTGTTGTTAAGGTATACTCAATTACATTCTGTTGGCTAGTATCTCTATCCTCAGTAACATATAGTCGTGTCCCATCAGGCTTTATAAAAATTCCTCTTAAATCATTAGTATCACCAGAAATATCTTTTGATTGTTTAAATTGCAAATTAGCAAAAGAATTTGAGTAAAAT
>CACGWH010000025.1 GCA_902576765.1 uncultured Pelagibacteraceae bacterium | reverse complement strand
TGTACTTGATACAGATGAATCAATTCCTCCAGATATTCCAACCACAAGAGACTCAGCTTTACTAGGCATTTGATCAACATATGATTTGATCCAATTTGATATAAATTTAACTTTTTCTGAAGTATTCATAATTTTTTATTTAATCACCAAAAAATAGAAAACAATGGCTTAAGATGCCGCTTGAATAGCATTTTTAGAATAGCTGCTATTCTTTTTTATCTCATCAGAAATCAAAAATGCTAATTCTAGAGCTTGGTCTGAGTTCAACCTAGGATCACAATGTGTATGATATCTGCTTGATAAATCAGCATCAGATATTTTTCTTGCACCTCCTGTACATTCAGTCACATCTTGACCTGTCATTTCCACATGTAAACCACCAGCATATGATCCTTCAGCTTGATGAACTGCAAAAACATTTTTTACTTCATTTACCACATCATTAAAGGGTCTTGTTTTAAAACCAGTCGTTGATTTTATAGTATTACCATGCATTGGATCACATGACCAAACAACATTTAAACCTTCTTTTTTTATTCCTCTAATCAACTTAGGCAAAAATTTTTCTACATTTTTATGACCAAATCTAGAAATTAAAGTTATTTTACCTTTTTCATTTTTTGGATTTATTGCTTCACAAATTTTTGCTATTTCATCGGGTTTTGAAGTTGGGCCACATTTTATTCCTATTGGATTTTCAATTCCTTTGCAAAACTCAACATGACCACCATCTAATTGTCTTGTTCTATCTCCAATCCAAACAAAGTGTGCAGATGTATCATGATATTCACCTGTGGTAGAATCAACTCTAGTCATACTTTCCTCAAAAGGTAGAAGCAAAGCTTCATGAGAAGTCCAAAAGTTTACAGTGTATAATCTATTATTGAAATCTGAAGTTATTCCACAAGCTTCCATGAATGCTAATGCATCAGCAATTTTATCTTCTAATTCTTTAAATTTTTTTGCTTGGGGGCTTTTTTTTATATAATCTAAATTCCATAAGTGAACTTTATTTAAATCTGCGAAACCTCCTTTTGAAAAAGCTCTTAAGATGTTTAATGTTGAAGCAGATTGGGAATAAGCCTTAAATAATCTTTTAGGATCTGGCTTTCTTGCTTTTTCAGTAAAGTCAATTGCATTTATATTATCACCCAAGTAACTTGGTAATTCTTTATCACCTTGAATTTCTGTTGGTGCACTTCTTGGTTTAGAAAACTGTCCAGCTATTCTACCTAGTTTAACTACAGGTAATGATGCTGAATAAGTTAAAACTAAAGACATCTGAAGTATAACTTTGAAAGTATCTCTTATATTATCAGGATGAAATTCTGCAAAACTTTCAGCACAGTCTCCTCCTTGTAATAAAAAAGCCTTACCATCAGCAACTTCCCCAAGCTGTTGCTTTAAATGTCTAGTTTCACCAGCAAAAACAAGAGGAGGGAAAGTTTTAATTTTATTTAAAACTTGTTCCAATTCTTTTTTATCCGGATATTCCGGAATATGTTTGACTGGATATTTTCTCCAACTATTAACTTTCCAATTTTTCATGTTCAACCTAAGATTGTTGTATCAGAGTTTTTCGATTATTCAACGGTAACAGATTTAGCTAAATTTCTTGGCTTATCTATATCAAAACCTTTTTTTAATGCCGAATAATAAGCTAATTTTTGTAAGGGAATAGTTAACAGAAATGGCAAAAGATCCTCGTTAGTGCTTTCAACTTCAATTTTTTCCCAAATATTTTCAGAAACTACTTCATCTTTACTTTTATTAGTAATAAGTAAAACTTTTGCTCCTCTTGCAATAACCTCTTGCATATTAGAAATTGTTTTTTTGTAGTGGTTATCTCTTGGGGCCAAAACTACAACTGGCATTCCTTCCTCTATTAATGCCAAAGGTCCGTGTTTCATTTCACCTGCGGGATAACCCTCAGCATGAACATATGATAATTCTTTTAATTTTAATGCCCCCTCTAAAGCAATCGGATATGAAAATCCTCTTCCCAAAAACATAGATCCTTTAATTTCATTAAAAGCACTAGATATTGTTTGTATCTTATTATCTGTTATTAAAGTTTTTTTAACTAATTCAGGTAAATTTTGAAGATCCTTTAATTTATTTTCAAAAGATTTTTTGTCCAAATCTTTTCTCCATACGCCCATTTTTAAGGCTAAAATATATAGAATCAATATTTGACCTAAAAAAGCTTTTGTTGAAGCTACACCAATTTCAGTTCCACAATGAATCGGTAAAACAAATTCTGAGTCTCTTGCAATAGAACTTTCAATAACATTTACTACAGCGCAAGTTTTCATTTTATTTTGATTACACAAGTCTAAAGCTGCATAAGTGTCTGCTGTTTCTCCAGACTGTGATACAAAAATATATAAAGTGTCTTTTTTGAATCTATTTTTTCTATATCTAAACTCAGATGCTATATCTATGTTAACATTTAAAGTCGTTAATTCCTCAAACCAATATTTTGCCATCATACATGAATGATAAGCCGTCCCACAACCAATAAGTGTAATTGAAGAAATTTCATTTGCTTTCCAGGGAAAATTATAAATATTTATATCATTATTTGATCTGTCTACATATTCATTAATTCCATTTTTAAGGGTAACAGGTTGTTCCTCGATTTCTTTAGCCATGAAATGTTTATAGTCACCCTTATCATATTTTTCCTCCTCAGAAGACAATTCTAAAACTTTTTTATTTATCTTCACTGCATCTTCATTGAAGAACTCAACATGATCTTTCTTAATCATACAGAATTCACCATCATCTAAATAAGTTATTTTATTAGTCATTGATTTAAGAGCATAAGAGTCAGATCCAAGATAATTTTCATTAGGACCATATCCAACTGCCAAAGGAGAACCTCTTCTAGCACCAACTATCAAGTCTGGCTGATCTTTAAATATAATTCCAAGTGCAAAACTTCCATGCAATGATTTTAAGGTTTTTTTTATTGAATTTATAATATTTTCAGTTTTCAAATTTTCCGTTATTAAATGAACTATTACCTCAGTATCTGTTTGCGATTTAAATTTGTGCCCTTTACCAATTAAAAATTTTTTTAATAAGGTTGAGTTTTCAATTATTCCATTGTGAACTACAGAAACATTTTGAGATGAATGTGGATGTGCATTGACACTATTCGGTAAACCATGTGTTGCCCATCTTACATGACCAATACCAATAGTCCCTTCCATATTCTGAACTAAAGAATTTTTTTCAAGATTATCTACTCTGCCCTCAGATTTTACTTCGTTAATGAGTCCACTTGAAAGAGTAGCGATACCAGCAGAGTCATATCCCCTATACTCTAATTTTTTTAAAGAATTTATAATAGTTGCTGAAACAGATTTATTACTATTTATTCCAATTATTCCACACATATTATTTCGACCTTCTTTTATAATTTTTAATTTCAGTTTGAATACTTCTAGTAAGTGCCAAGGATTTTTTTTTAACGTTTTTTGTAATTACAGAACCTGCTCCAATTAAACTACCTTCTTCTATGGTTAATGGAGCTACTAAAGATGAATTTGATCCAATAAACACATTGTCTTTAATTTTGGTTTTATTTTTTTTTATTCCATCATAATTACAAGTAATTGTACCAGCACCAACATTCACCGATTTTCCAATTGTAGTATCACCAATATAAGTTAAATGATTTACTTTTGATTTCTTTCCAAGAGTACTTTTTTTAATTTCTACAAAGTTACCAACTTTTGATCCCTCTTTTAATAGAACACCAGGTCTAATTCGAGCATAGGGACCTATTTCAACCTTGTTTTCAACTTTACAATTTTCTAGATGTGAAAATGATTTGATAGTAACGTTATTACCTATTTTAACTTTTGCTCCAAAAACTACATAAGGTTCTATTGTAACATTTTTTCCAATTTTTGTGTCTTTAGAAAAATGTATAGTCTCAGGCCCAACCATTTTTACACCTAATCTTAAAAATTTATTTCTAAGATTATTTTGTATCTTTTGTAAATTTGACTGTTTCATCTATGAAATTCTTTATATTAAGTATATATGTTTCTTAATTCACAAAATATTTCTTAAAAATACTTTTGATTATGAAACAAAAATTTACAATTTTATTTGATTTGGATGGCACATTAGTTGATACAGCTCCTGATTTAATGAGGGCTCATAATCATGTAATGAAAAAATTTGGATATCCTACAAAATCTACTGAAGAAATAAGAAGTCTTGTTGGTCAAGGTGCTGGAGCTATGCTTGGTAGATCAATTTGGGGTCAGGCGAAAAAAGAATTTGGAAAAGTCCAAGATGAAAAAATTAAAAAACAAATGGTAAAAGATTTTGTCGATTATTATGGAAAAAATATTGTTAATGAAAGCACACTTATAAATGGTGTTAAAGAATTTTTAGTATGGTCAAAAGAAAATGAAATTTCAATGGCTGTTTGTACAAACAAACAAGAACATTTAGCAATTGATCTTCTAAAAAAAATAGGCATCTATCATTTTTTTGAATATGTTGCTGGTCACAATACTTTTGACTATTGTAAACCTGACCCAAGACATCTCACAACAGTCATCGAAATATTAGATGGAGATATAAATAAATCACTAATGATTGGTGATAGTGAAACAGATGCTAATGCAGCTAAAGAAGCTGGTATACCAGTTATTTTACTTGAGGATGGATATACAGAAAAAAATACAACTGAAATTTACCACAATCACTTAGTAAAAGACTTTATAGGTATTGAAAAAATAGTAACAAAATATCTTTAAGATTGATTATTTTTTTTTAACTATTAAAAACAATTTCGTTTAAAAGGAGTTTTTTTGATATTACATAAAGTAAAAGTTTATCCATCTAAAATACATTTAGCTAAAAAAAATCAACTTGCATGGAAAATAGCTGAAATTGCAAGTGACAATGCTAAGTTGAATACAGAGGCAATAGAAATGGTTATTAATAGAATTATTGATAATGCGTCTGTTGCTATTGCATCACTTAACAGAAAACCGGTAATTTCATCTAGAGAAATGGCTTTAAAACATTCAAGAAAAAATGGTGCAACATTATTTGGAATTAATAGTAAATTAAAATTTGATTGTGAGTGGGCTGCATGGTCAAATGGAACAGCTGTAAGAGAGTTAGATTTTCACGATACTTTTTTAGCTGCAGATTACAGTCATCCAGGAGATAATATTCCTCCACTTATTAGTGTTGCTCAACAAAATAAAAAAAGTGGTTTAGATTTATTAAGGGGAATTATAACTGCTTATGAAGTTCAAGTTAATTTAGTTAAAGGAATTTGTTTACATAAACATAAAGTTGATCACATTGCTCATTTAGGTCCAAGTGTGGCTGCGGGCATAGGTTCAATGTTAAGACTGAATACAGAAACTATCTATCAAGCTATTCAACAAGCTCTTCATACTACTATTTCAACAAGACAATCAAGAAAAGGTGAAATATCAAGTTGGAAAGCATATGCACCTGCTCATGCCGGAAAACTTGCAATAGAAGCCGTTGATAGAGTTATGCGAGGTGAAGGTGCTCCAAGTCCAATTTACGAGGGAGAAGATAGTGTTATAGCAAGAATTCTGGACGGCAAAAAAGCTTTATACAAAGTTCCTCTTCCAAAAAAAAATGAATCAAAAAAAGCAATACTTGAAACTTACACAAAAGAGTATTCTGCTGAATATCAATCTCAAGCTTTAATTGATTTAGCAAAAAAACTTAAAAAAAAGGTAAAAAATTTAAATCAAATTAAAAAAATAGATATTTATACAAGTCATCATACACATTATGTAATTGGTACTGGTGCAAATGATCCACAAAAAATGGATCCAAATGCAAGTAGAGAAACTTTAGATCATTCAATAATGTACATATTTGCTGTTGCACTAGAAGATGGTACTTGGCACCATGTAAAATCTTATACAAAAATGAGAGCAAAAAGAAAAAGCACATTAAAAATTTGGAGATCAATTAAGACCCACGAAGATAGAAAATGGACAAAAAAATATCATAATCCCAACCCAAGAAAAAAAGCATTTGGTGCAAAAGTAATAATTACCCTTAATAATGGTAAAAAAATAAGTGAAGAACAGGATGTTGCTGATGCTCACCCTTATGGATCTCGTCCTTTTGAGAGAAAAAATTATATAGACAAATTTCTTACTTTGACTGAAAATATTTTAAGTAAAAAAGAAAGTGATAGATTTTTAAAAATTGTACAAAATTTAAGAAAACTTAAATCAGGTCAACTGCATAAACTAAAT
>CACGWH010000024.1 GCA_902576765.1 uncultured Pelagibacteraceae bacterium | reverse complement strand
TACATTACTAGCAGCATTTTTAGCATTAGTAATCTCATCAAATTATTTAAGATCATTTAAAATTTTTAAAATTGAGTACCCAATATTAATTCTAAGTTCAGTTTTAGGAATGATGATCATGATAAGCTCAAATGATTTAATTGTTTTCTATATGGGTCTTGAGCTTCAATCATTAGCTTTATACGTATTAGCAACTTTTAATAGAGATGAAATAAAATCATCTGAAGCTGGATTAAAATATTTTGTCTTAAGTGCTCTATCCTCAGGATTATTGCTATATGGTTGTTCATTAATTTATGGTTTCACTGGCTCAACTAATTTTAATGTTATTGCCAGCCAATTAAATTCTGATCAATATGCATTAACTTTTGGAATTGTATTTATTTTAGTTGGACTAGCATTTAAAATTTCTGCTGTGCCATTTCATATGTGGGCCCCTGATGTTTATGAAGGATCTCCAACTTCGGTTACTTTATTTTTTACTATGGTGCCTAAAATAGCAGCTTTAACAGTATTTATTAGATTTTTATATGTACCTTTTTTAAATCTTTTTGATCAATGGCAAATGATTTTAGTTTTTTTATCAATAGCTTCTATGGTCTTTGGTGCGGTGGCAGCTATTGGTCAAAAAAATCTTAAAAGATTAGTTGCCTATAGTTCAATTAGTCACGTAGGATATGCTTTAGCTGGTTTAGCAACTGGTTCTAATGATGGAATACAGAGTTCAGTGATCTATATAACAATTTATATAATAATGAATTTAGGTTTGTTCTCATGTTTATTAATGATGAAAAGAAACAATGTTTACTATGAACAAATTGATGATCTGTCAGGCTTATCAAAGAATCATCCATTATTATCTCTATCTTTATTAGTAATATTATTTTCTTTGGCTGGAATACCGCCTCTTGCAGGATTTTTCGCAAAATTTTATATTTTTAAATCGGTTTTGGAGCAATCAATGTTTTTTTTAGCAATAGTGGGACTTCTATCTACAGTCGTTGCTGCTTTTTATTATTTGAGACTTATCAAAATTATGTATTTTGATAAGGAAAAAGATAAATTTGATGAAGATCATAGCTTATGGTTAAGATTTTCTCTAGGAGCTTCCACATTACTAATTTTGATATATTTCATATTTCCAAGTCAACTCATCGAAATAGTTTCAAGAATAAATATGATTTAATGAAACTAAAACAATTTAATTTTAAAAAAGTACAAAGTACCAATCAAACAGCATTAAAATTTATTAAAAATTCTAAAAAAAGATTTGGATTAATAAATTCAGAAAGACAATCTAAAGGTAAAGGTCAATATGGTAGAAAGTGGATTTCTTATAAGGGCAATATATTTATATCCATTTTTTATGAATTAGATAAAGTTGATCTATCTATAAATTCACTTACAAAAAAAAATTGTTTTTTAGTAAAAAAAGTAATTTCAAAATACTATAAAAAAAATATTACTTTTAAGCCACCAAATGATCTATTGATAAATAAAAAAAAAATTTGTGGAATTTTACAAGAAGTTATAGAAAAATCTCAAAGTAAATATTTAGTTGTTGGAATTGGATTAAATTTGATTAAAAGTCCAGAAATACCAAGTTATCTAACAACAAATTTACTTGCAGAGACTAATAGAAAGATAAATCAGAAAAAAATCGTGAAAGAAATAAAAATAACTTTTGAGAAATTTTTATCAAAGTATTATAAAGCCGATTAAATGATTATATTAGGTGATATTGGAAATACAGTTACTAAAATTTGTTTGGTAAAAAATAATAAAATTTTTAAAAAAATCTCAGTACCTTCAATAGGAAAAAAAAATAATATTTTAGACAAACATTTCTCAAAATTTCAATTTTCTAAATTAAATAAGATATTATTTTGCAGTGTTGTTCCGTCAGCGTTTAAAGAATTCAAAAAATATTTTTCAAAAAAAACAAAAATAAGATGTTTTGAATTAAAAGAATTAAATCTAAAATCTATTTTAAGAATAAATGTTAATTATAAACAAGTCGGTTCTGACAGATTAGCTAATGCCATAAGTGTTAGTGCTAAAAATAAAAATTTTATAATTTTAGACTTTGGGACAGCAACGACTTTTGATGTTTTGATAGGAAATAACTATAGAGGTGGTATAATTTCACCTGGTATCAATCTCTCACTAAATACACTTTCTGATAAAGCATCGTTAATACCTAAAATTAATCTCAAAAAGATTTCAAAAGTAATAGGAAAAGATACAAAGTCAGCAGTAAGAGCGGGTTTTTTCTGGGGATATGCTGGATTAATTGACAATATTATAAATTTAATTAAGAAAGAAACAAAGAAGTCATTTAATGTAATTATTACAGGTGGTTTCTCAGTGTTATTCAAAGATTCAATTAAAACAAAAGTAAAACAAGATTTTGATATTACAATTAATGGTCTTATTAAAGCTTCGAAACTTATAAAATGATATGACAGATGAATTTTTATTTTGCCCTTTAGGTGGTTCTGGTGAAATTGGAATGAATATGAACTTATTCGGCTATGGTCAACCAGGCGATCATAAATGGATTATGGTTGATATTGGTGTAACTTTTGCAGATGATACTATTCCAGGTGTTGATTTGATTTACCCAGATCCAGGATTTATTCAAGAAAGAAAAGAAAATCTTCTTGGAATAATTTTAACCCACGCACATGAAGATCATATTGGTGCTGTAGCTCATCTGTGGCCTAAGCTCAATTGTAAAATTTACGCTACACCATTCACAGCAGTATTAATTAAAGAAAAATTTAAAGAAAAACATATTGATATAACTAAAGATTTGCAGATTGTTGAACTAAATGGGAAAATTAATTTAGATCCTTTTGAAGTTGAGTACATTACATTAACTCACTCCATATTAGAACCTAATGGTCTTAAAATACAAACTCCAGCAGGAGTAGTATTACATACTGGTGATTGGAAAGTAGATCCCAATCCATTAATAGGAGATGAGATAAATGCCAAAAGATTAAAAGAAATAGGCGATGAGGGAGTGCTTGCAATGATTTGTGATTCTACCAATGTTTTTAGCGCTGGTAGATCTGGATCAGAATTGGATGTAAGAAAAAATATGCTTAATATCATGTGTAGATTGAAAAAAAGAGTTATAATAACTTCCTTTGCGTCCAATGTAGCAAGAATGGAGACTGCCTTTTATTGTGCCGAAAAAACTGGAAGACAAATATCTTTGGTTGGTAGATCAATGCACAGAATATATAAAGCAGCAAGGCAATGTGGCTATCTAAAAAATACAATTGATCCAATAGATCCAAGGGAAGCAAAAAATATTTCTAGAGAAAAAATAGTTTATCTTTGTACTGGTAGTCAAGGAGAACCAATGGGAGCAATGATGAGGATTTCAAATTATACTCATCCTGATGTATTTATTGAAAAAAATGATGCAGTTATATTTTCCTCTAAAATTATACCAGGGAATGAAAAAAAACTTTACAAACTTCACAATCAATTAGTTAAAGATGGAATAGAAGTTATTTCAGAAGAAAGTGAATTTATTCATGTTTCAGGTCATCCAAATAGAGAAGATTTAAAAGATATGTATAATTGGGTAAAACCCAAATGTGTTATCCCCGTTCATGGTGAACATAGACATATGATAGAGCATATCAATTTTGCTAAAGAAATGCAGGTACCATATCCAGTTCAGGTAGAAAATGGAGATGTTGTTAAATTAGCACCTGGTGATTATCCTAAGGTATATGACAAAGCTCCAAGCGGAAGATTATATTTAGATGGAAGTATTAGTGTAGAGGAAAATTCTCAATCTATAAAAGATAGAAAAAATTTAAGTGCTAACGGTTTTCTTGAAATTACAATTTTAATTACCCCCAAAGGAAATATTCATAATAATCCTATAATAAGTTTTAGGGGACTGCCAATTTACGAAACTGATGAGTTTATTTTTGGTTTAGAAGAGGAAATTGAAAAAACAACCAAAACCTTTAAACTTGGAAACAAAAGTCAAGAACATAATCTTATAGATGCTTTAAAAATTGCATCTAGGAAATTTACAAAAGAAAAAACGGGAAAAAGACCTTTTACAAATATTAATCTAGTCAAAATTTAATGAGCCCTACAGGTTTAGCTATTATCTATATTATTCTTTGGTGGATCATTTTTTTTGCTATTTTACCAATAGACGTTGAAAGAAATAAAACTTTGAAAGTAGAGGGTGAAGATCCAGGGTCTCCAGAAAATCCAAAAATGTTAAAAAAATTCATTTATTGTACTGGAATTACAACGATTTTATTCATTATTATTTTCTTGTTAATGAAATTTGAATATTTGAATTTAAGAAATATAATCAGTTAGTATGTATATTTCTGAATCATTCATACCAATTCTAAAAAACAATCCTTCTGAAGCAAAAATTAAATCTCATCAATTGATGTTAAGAGTAGGAATGATCAAGCAATCATCGGCAGGTATATATTCTTGGTTACCATTAGGTTTCAAAGTGATGAAAAAAATTGAACAAATTGTTAGAGAAGAGCAAAACAAAATTGGTGCTCAAGAAATCTTGATGCCAACAATTCAATCTAGTGAAATTTGGAAAGAAAGTGGAAGATATGAAGACTATGGAGAGGAGATGCTTCGAATTAAAGATCGTCAAGATAGAGAAATGCTTTATGGCCCAACAAATGAGGAACTTGTAACAGACATATTTAGATCATCGATTAAATCTTATAAATCCTTACCACAACTTTTATATCATATTCAATGGAAATTTAGGGATGAGATTAGACCAAGATTTGGAATTATGAGGTGTAGAGAATTTTATATGAAAGATGCATATTCATTTGATGTATCTGATGAAGAAGCAATATTTTCATATAATAAATTTTTTTTATCATATTTGAAAACATTTAAAAGATTAGATCTTACAGCCATTCCAATGGCTGCTGATACTGGGCCTATAGGTGGAAATCTCTCACATGAATTTATTATTCTTGCTGAAACAGGAGAAAGTAAAATTTTTACAGACAAACGAATATTTGACGTTAATAGTAGTGGCACAAAGTTAAATAAAAATTCTTTAAATGATTTAAGAGTAAAATTTGAAAAATTTTATTCGGTAACTGATGAAAAGTTTAATAAAGAGGAATTTGAAAAAAAAGTAGCTGAAAAAGATAGATTAATAACAAAAGGAATCGAAGTGGGGCATATTTTTTATTTTGGAGACAAATATTCTAAACCAATGCAGGCATCAGTCGATTTATCTCATGGAAAAAAAGATTTTGTTAAAATGGGTTCTTACGGAATAGGTGTTTCAAGGTTAGTCGGTGCCATAATAGAAGCAAAATATGATGAAAAAAATGAAGTCATGAAATGGCCAATTTCTGTTGCACCATATGATATTTCTATAATTCCTATGATTAACAAAAATGATACCTCAGCTTTAGATAAAGCCAACAAGATTAATTTTGAATTAGAGAAAAATAATATTGAAACTATCATTGATGATACTGATGAAAATTTTTCGTCAAAGATTAAAAAGATGAGTTTAATTGGTGCTCCTTATCAAATAATAATAGGCAAACATAGCGAGGGTGATCTAATTGAATTTAAAGAAATTGGAAAAGATTCACAAAAAATTAAATTAACTGAAGTTATTAAAATTATTAAAGAACAAAAAGAAAAATATTGATTTCCACAATAGAAAAAGAAATTACATTTAGATTTTTAAAAGCCAGAAAAAAAGATGGCTTTTTAAATATCATTTCAATTTTTTCATTTATTGGCATCAGTCTTGGAGTGGCTGTTTTAATAATTGTGATGTCTGTCATGAATGGTTTTAGGACAGAATTAATCAATAAAATTGTGGGGTTTAATGCACATATTGTCGTTGATCCTTACGAAAAAAAAATAGACATTTCTGATAAGCCAAACTTAACTTCTATATCTGAAAATTTAATCTTATCGAATAATGGTGAAGCAATAATAATCAAAAAAGACTTTTCAAAAGGAATTATATTGAGAGGCTATACGAATGAAGATTTTTCAAAATTAGAATTTATTAATAATAAGTCATATATTGGAAATAAAGATGATTTAAATAAAAATAATATTTCCATTGGAAAAGAACTTAGTTTTGCTCTTGGAGTTGAAGTGGGAGACAATATTACAATAATGTCTTCCTCAGGCGTACAAACAATTATAGGCACTTTACCAAAACAAAAAACTTTTAAGATAATTTCATTATTCGAAAGTGGTTTAGTTGATTTTGATAATAATATAGCATTTATAAATCTAGAGACACTAGAAGAATTTTTTGATCTCAAGAATAAAAATAGAAAATTAGAAATTTATTTAAAAAACCCTCAAAACATTGAAGATCAGAAATTTATTGTCCAAAAAATATTTCCAAATGAATTTGTATATAGTTGGTCTGATATGAATAGATCTTTATTCTCTGCCCTCAAAGTAGAACGAAATGTAATGTTTATAATTTTGTCTTTAATTATAATTGTTGCTGCTTTTAATATAATATCTGGTCTAACGATTCTCGTAAAAAATAAAACTCGTGAAATTGCTATACTTAAATCTATAGGAGTTTTAAATAAATCTATTGTAAAAATATTTTTTTTGGTTGGAGTATTGATAGGAACTTCAGCTACAATATTTGGTATTGTTTTAGGTGTAACTTTTTCAATGTATATAGAAAATATTAGACAATTTTTAAGTACAATATTTAATATAAGTTTATTTCCAGAAGAAATTTATTTTTTGAGTAATATGCCATCTGAGATTAATCCATTTTCAATTTTTTTAATTTCATTATGTTCAATTTCGATAACGATAATTGTTTCAATATTTCCAGCTTTAAAAGCAGCAAGACTCGATCCAATTAAATCTCTAAAATATGAATAATCTTATTGAACTCACTAATATAATCAAAGATTTTAATACTCACAAAAAAATAAATGTTTTAAAAAAAATTTCATATAAGTTTAAAAAAGGGAAAATTTACTCTTTAATGGGTCCATCAGGCTCAGGAAAATCAACTCTTTTAAATTTATTATCATTGATAGATAGACCCACTTCAGGAGCAATAAGTATTGAGAATATAAAGATTGATTACAGTGAAAGTAACAAAAATGATGTACTAAGAGCAAATAAAATTGGAATTATTTATCAACAAGATAATTTATTGCCAGATTTTACTGCCTTAGAAAATGTATATTTAGCAAGTCTAGCTGCAGGTAATAATAAAAAGATATCAGTCATCAAAGCTCAAAAATTACTTAAGAGAGTTGGTCTTTTAAATAGGTTAAATCATTATCCATCTCAACTTTCTGGTGGTGAAAAACAACGAGTATCAATTGCTAGAGCACTAATAAATGACCCTCAAATTATTCTAGCTGATGAGCCAACTGGAAGTTTAGACTTAGATACTGCTAAAGAAATTTTTAGTATCTTAAAAAAACAAATAAACGCTAATAGAATTATAATTTTTGCAACTCATAATAGATTTTTTGCGAATAAGTCGGATTGCTTATTGGAAATAGTTAATGGTAATATAAAGACCATTAATGGCTGAGTCTTTTATTCAAAATTTTAATCATTTAAAAATTCATTCACAATTTTCTATTTGCGAGGGTGCAGTAAAAATAGATGATTTAAAAGATTTTTCTAAAGAAAATAAATTAAAATCATTAGGTATATGTGACACTATAAATTTATGCGGTGCTTTGGAATTTTCTGAGAAACTGTCAAAAATAGGAACTCAACCAATTATAGGAACTCAAATATATTTTAAATATGCTAATACTCTAGGTCTATTGCCATTATTTGCCTTAAATGAGGAAGGATATAAGAATATTATTGAGTTATCTTCATTGTCATATTTGAATAATGAAACAATTTCTGAACCCCATTTAGATTTGAACAAACTTTTAGAAAAAAACGAGGGTGTTGCTTTATTTTCAGGCACTATTAATGGTTTATCGGGACAATTATTTAATAAGGGAAAATTTACTGAAATCAACGAACTATATTTACAATTAAAATCAAATTTTGGTGACAGATTTTATATAGAAATTCAAAGACACAACGATCAAAATGAAGTCGGATTTGAAAAATTTAATTTATCTCAATCATTAAATTTAGAAATTCCCATTATAGCAACAAATGAAGTTTTTTATCTA
>CACGWH010000023.1 GCA_902576765.1 uncultured Pelagibacteraceae bacterium | reverse complement strand
AGTTTATCTCAATACTGAACAGGTCAAAAAATTTTGCCCAATAATAAATACATCACCCAATATTCGTTATCCAGTTTTAGGTGGAACTCTTCAACGTAGAGCTGGTACTGCGCGTCACGATGCTGTTGCTTGGGGTTATGCTCGAGGCGCTGATGAAATGGGTGTTGATATTATTCAGAATTGTGAAGTTAAAGGAATTAAGAGAAATGGTGACAGTGTTGAAGGAATTGAAACCACTAAAGGATTTATCAAAACTAAAAAGATTGGAGTGGTTGCTGCTGGTCATTCAAGTGTAATTGCAAACATGGCAGGTTTAAAATTACCCTTAGAAAGTAAACCACTACAAGCTTTAGTATCAGAGCCTGTTAAACCAATTATTGATACAGTTGTAATGTCAAATGCTGTACATGCATACGTTAGTCAATCAGACAAAGGAGAGCTTGTTATTGGTGCTGGAACCGATGATTATATATCTTATTCTCAAAAAGGTAGTCATGACATAGTAGAAGGTACTTTGAATGCTATCTTAGAATTATATCCAATATTTAGTAGAATGAGAATGTTGAGACAATGGGGTGGAATAGTTGATATATGTCCTGATGCAAGTCCAATTATAAGTAAAACTTCTATTAAAGGATTATATTTTAATTGTGGTTGGGGAACTGGAGGATTTAAAGCGACACCAGGCTCTGGTGATTTGTTCGCTCACACAATTGCAAATGATGAACCCCATAAATTGAATGCTGCTTTTAATATTAATAGATTTGTAAGTGGAGATCTTGTTGATGAACATGGTGCAGCTGCAGTAGCACATTAATGTTTGTAATAAATTGTCCTTATTGTGGTGAAAGAGAACAAAGTGAATTCAAAGCTGGTGGTGAAGCACATATAGTAAGACCTAAACAACCAACAGAATTAAGCGATGATCAATGGGCAGAATATTTATTTATGAGAAAAAATATAAAAGGTATCCAATTTGAAAGATGGGTTCACACTCATGGATGTAGAAAATGGTTTAATGTTATTAGAGATACATCTAATGACGTTATTAAAGCAGTTTATAAGATGGGTGAAAAACCTCCAACAAAATAACTAATGACAAAAAATTTAAGAGTTAAAACAAGTAAGTTTATTGATGAGACATATAAAATTTCATTCAAATTTAATGGAACAACTTACTATGGATATAAAGGCGATACTTTGGCATCTGCCCTTTTGGCAAATGATATTCATTTAGTTGGAAGAAGTTTTAAATACCACAGACCACGTGGAATAATGACTGCAGGTTCAGAAGAGCCTAATGCAATAATTCAACTGCATAGCAATTCATCAAGAACAGAACCAAACGTTAGAGCTACAGAAATAGAAATCTATGAAGGGTTAGAAGCTTCAAGTCAAAATTGTTGGCCAAGTGTAAATTTTGATTTAGGTGGTGTGAATAACTTTTTAAGTCCATTATTACCTGCAGGTTTTTATTATAAAACTTTTATGTGGCCTGCTAGTTTCTGGGAGAAATATGAATATTTTATCAGAAAGTCTGCAGGATTAGGTAAATCTCCCACTGAACCCGACCCTGATATATATGAACACAGATATATTCATTGCGATGTATTGGTTGTTGGAGCTGGTATTTCTGGAATTATGGCTGCAAAGACTGCAGCAAAAAATGGATTTAAAACACTCTTAGTTGATGAAAAATCTTACTTAGGAGGTTCAACTATATATCAAGATTCAGAACAATTTAAAATTAATAATCAAATTTTAAATTCATGGTTAGAAAAAGAAATAAATGAAATCAAAAAATTTGAAAACTTAGAAGTTAAAACCAGAACAAGTGTAGCAGCTTTTCATGGATATAATTTTTTATTAGCTAGAGAAAATTTAACAGATCATCTATCTATAGATCAGAGAACAAATAAAACTCGTCAAAGACTTTTAAAAATAAGAGCAAAAAAGGTAATCACTGCGACTGGAGCCTTAGAAAGACCATTAATTTTTGATAATAATGATCGTCCAGGTATTTTGCTATCTTCAGCTATAGAAAAGTACGCAAATCTATTTGGTGTAGCTTGTGGTGAAAAAAATGTTTTATTTACTAATAATGATAGCGCTTACGAGACAGCAATTAGTTTATATCAAAAAGGAATAAATATAGAGGCAATTATTGATAATAGAGAAGAAATTGATTCAAAATTAATAAAAGAAGCAGAAAAAAATAATATTAAAATCTATAAAGGATTTACTGTAGTCAATACATTTGGCTATAAAAGAATTAACAAAATTTCAATAATGCAGCTTTCAAAAGATGGCCAAAAAGTAGTAGGATCTAAAATATCTATTGCATGTGACTGTCTTGGAATTTCAGGAGGATGGACTCCAGCCGTACATTTATTTACACAGTCAGGTGGTAAATTAAAATTTAGAGATGAAGATCAAGTTTTTATTCCTAATATTTATCCATCTGATCAAATTAGTATAGGTTCGTGTAATGGAGATTTTACTTTAGATGAAATAATATCGAGTGTACCTAATAAATTAAAAGAATTTTTGAATGTAAAAAAAACTGATTATGAAAATCTTGAAATTTATTCAGCCTTTAATAAATCAAAAAGGAACATATGGTTGTTACCATCAGACAAAGTTATTGGAAAAACAAAATCATTTGTTGATTATCAAAATGATGCTACAGCAAAAGATATTAAATTAGCATTAAGAGAAGGTTTTAGATCTATTGAACATGTAAAAAGATATACAACAACTGGTATGGGAACTGATCAAGGAAAACTTGGTAATATGCATGCCCTAGGAATTATTTCTGAAACAGCGGGTTCTAAAATGGGAGAACTTGGCACAACAACTTTTAGGCCACCCTATACTCCTCTTACTTTTGGAACAATTGTTGGAAGAAATGTTGGTGAATATTTTGATATATTTAGAAAAACTCCTATTCATGATTGGCATGTTAAAAATAAAGCTGAGTTTGAAAATGTGGGTCAATGGAAGAGAGCTTGGTATTATCCAAAAGATGGTGAGAATATGCACGAAGCAGTTCAAAGAGAAAGTAAAGCAGCTAGAGATAGTGCGGGAATATTAGATGCATCCACTTTAGGTAAAATTGACATTCAAGGAACTGACGCTTCAGAATTTTTAAACAGAGTTTATACCAACTCTTGGTCAAAACTCGCTATTGGAAAATGTCGATATGGTTTAATGCTCAACGAAGACGGTATGGTTTATGATGATGGTGTAACAACAAGATTAGGTGAAAATCATTATATCATGACTACTACTACTGGTGGAGCTGCCAACGTTTTAGGAAAACTAGAGGATTATTTACAAACAGAATGGCCAGAATTAGATGTTTATTTAACATCTGTAACTGACCATTATGCAACAGTCAGTGTATGTGGACCAAACAGTAAGAAAATTGTTTCTCAAGTAATTCCTGAACTTGATTTTTCTGATGAAAGTTTTCCTCATATGTCTTTTAAAAATGCAAAAATTGATAAAATTAAATGTAGAGTAATGAGGATAAGTTTTACTGGTGAGCATAGTTACGAAATAAATGTTCAAGCTAATTACGGTAAATCGGTTTGGGAAAAATGTATGGAAGCTGGAAAAGAATTTAATATTACGCCATATGGAACTGAAACTATGCATTTACTGAGAGCTGAAAAAGGCTTTATTATTGTGGGTCAAGATACCGATGCAACTATGACACCAATCGATTTACAAATGGATTGGATAGTTAGCAAAAAGAAATATGATTTTATAGGAAAAAGATCTTTGTATAGATCTGATACGATTAGAGATGATAGAAAACAATTAGTTGGTCTACTTACAGAAAATCCAGAGGAAGTTTTAGAAGAAGGTGCACAGATAATAGCTGATATCAAAAAATCACCAGTTGAAATGTTAGGGCATGTAACTTCAAGTTATTATAGTCCAAATTTGAAAAAATCTATTGCGCTTGGGGTTGTAAAAGGTGGAAAAAATATGATGGGTCAAAAATTAATTATTCCAATGGAAAATAAGCAAATTAATGTAACTGTTGCAGACCCAGTTTTTTTAGACAAGGAGAATAAAAGATTAAATGCTTAATTACTCAAATACAATAACTGACGAAAAATCTTATTCAGGTTTACAAATAAAAGAAATCAAACCAGTTATGAAATTAATTATTAGAGGTAAAAAAAGAGAATTTTTATCTGCAATTGGTAAATCATTAAATTTATTATTACCAACAGAAGCTAATACATCATCAAGAAGTGAAAAATTAACTGCTCTTTGGCTTAGTCCAGATGAATGGATGATTTACTCTAATGAAACATTAAACTCTGATAGTAATGACTATGAAACTGAAAATTTATTAAATAAGAATATTTCTAAAACAAATTTAGGAGCTGTGACAGATATTACTGATCAATTTGTCCTTATAAATATTAAAGGTGACAAAATTTTTGACTTATTCGAGACTGGATCTCCTTTTAATTTTAATGATTTTAGAAACAAAAAAGGCGCTGTTACTCAAACAATTCTCGCTAAAATTGATGTTATTATTCATAATCAAAACCAAAATGAAGTAAATCTTTTTGTCAGACGTTCCTTTTCACAACATTTATTCTCTTGGATGAATGATAGTGCGTCAAGATTATAGTTTCATTTATTTTAACAAATAAGTTATTAACTAGAATGAAAAAAATATTTCTTATAGCATTATTTGCTCTTTTACCCTTTTCCCTAAATGCAGAGTCTAATTTAGACAAGATTTTATCATCAGGAGTTTTAAAAGTTGGAACAACTGGTGATTGGGATCCTATGACAATGAAAGATCCGGCAACAAATAAATATAAAGGTTTTGATATCGATGTAATGAATGAACTAGCAAAGGACATGGGTGTTAAGATAGAGTTTGTACCAGCTGAATGGAAAACAATTGTTTCAGGTATTACATCTGAGAGATATGATATTTCAACAAGTGTAACAAAAACTCCAAAAAGAGCTGAGGTAGCAGGTTTTACGGATACATATTATAAATATGGAACTGTTCCACTAGTACTTAAGAAAAATTTGAAGAAATTCCCAACATGGGACTCTTTAAATAACTCAAATGTAACAATTGCTACTACTCTAGGTACATCACAAGAAGAAAAAGCAAAAGAGTTTTTTCCAAAATCAAAATTAAATTCAGTTGAAGCTCCTGCAAGAGATTTCCAGGAAGTTTTAGCTGGAAGAGCTGACGGAAATATTACTAGTTCAACAGAAGCAAATAAATTAGTAATCAAATACCCACAATTAGCTATTGTTCCTGATGGAGAAAAAAATCCAGCGTTCTTAGCAATGATGGTACCTAAAGGTGATAATAAATGGAACGATTATATGAATGATTGGATTAAGAAGAAAAAATCATCAGGCTTCTTCACTAAATTACTAGCTAAATATAATTTAAAAAGCTTATAATCAATTAGTAATTAAATTTTAATTCTTTATAAATTAAAGAGTGAGAAATTTATTTTTTTTACTTTTAATTTTACCTTTGACCTCATGTGGCAAGAGTGAACTTAATTGGTTAATTTTATCTCCTAATAATATGGAAGGATTAACTAATTTAAAATTTTTACTCAGCGGTTTAACCACAACTATTTTTATCTCTGTAGTTTCAATAATAATTTCAATATTTTTAGGACTGGTTGTTGCAATACCATCTTTGGCTAAGAATAAATTTTTAACTTATCTAAATATTGGTTATGTCGAAATAGTAAGAGCAATACCATTATTGGTTCTGATTTTATGGATCTATTATGGTTTACCTATAATGACAGGTATAAGTTTTAGTCCATTTGTCTCTGGTATCATCGCTTTATCAATTAGCGAAAGTGCTTTTCAAGCTGAAATTTTTAGAGCTGGTATAAATTCAATTAAAAAATCTCAGTGGGAAGCAGGTAGCTCTTTAGGGCTTAACTTTTTTAGAAAATTAAAATTAGTCATTCTTCCTCAAGCAATTAAGAATATTTTACCAGCTATTGGTAATCAATTTGTTTATGTTTTAAAGATGTCTTCTCTAGTTTCAATCATTGGTATAGGTGATTTAACTAGAAAAGCTAATGAGCTTGTGGTTACAACATACCGACCTCTCGAAATATATACTTTTCTAATCTTAGAATACCTAATTTTAATCTTGATAGTTTCATATTTAGTCAGAAAATTAGAAAAAAAATTGCAGAAAGATTAATTATTTTTTCTATAATCCCATGGCATAATAAAAGTGCCAGACCATAAACCTAACTTTTCTTTTTTAGCAAACATTTCTTGAGATACAAATTTTTTAGAATATTTCCTATATGCAACTGCATATCCATTCCTAACCATCCAAGCATTAATATTAATTTTATCTTTAAAACATTCGGCAATATATCTTTTGTATCTATCTTTGTTAGTCCATTTACAGATTATAAATTTGTTATTAATCTTATTTTTAAGCTTATCAGTTGAAATTTGTCCACATGGATAGTCCTTACTAAAAGATATAAAAGACATAGTTAACCAAGGTTTTCTACATTGTTGTTTTTTTTCAGGAGCATCAATTCCAAAAAAACGTATTTTTTTTCCGTCTATTTTAATTGTGTCACCATCGGTAACTTTTGCTATACCAGAAATTTTCTTAGCTTCTTCTGATTTAACATCGTTATAAGTTAAAAAAGAAAATATTAGACAAATACTAATAGCTAAAAAGAGGTTTATTTTGTTTAAATACATTATTTAGAAAATATCCAATAAATATTAAAACAACAATCCCCATAGCCCAATTTGTAGCCATTATTGTATAAAATATATCTTTGTAATCACCACCTCTGATATTAATTACATACCATAAACTCAAAAAAGGAAATGCGGTTAATCTTAGAATACTTAAATAAAGACTATAAAGAGGTTTTTTAACAGCTTGAAATACAGCTGTAGTAATAAAGAACACTGGATAAATTGGTCCAATTAATGCTGCAACTTTTAGATAAATAGCTCCACTCACAATTGCTTCTTGGTTGTCAGTAAATAAAGAAACAAAAAATTCCGCCCCAAAAAATATTATTATTCCAGCGATTGCCATAAAAGAAGAACCAAATAATAAAGCTTTAGTATAAAGTTCTCTAATCCTATCATAAGCTTTAGCACCAAAATTTTGTCCACCAATAGAAAGAACTGCTGTATTTAATCCAATAACTGGTAGTAAAAAGACTTGTTCTACTCTTAATGCAGCACCGTAACCAGCGGTAGCTAGATCACCGAATTGTCCAATGAAGTATAAAATATTAAATATACCTACTCCAATGAATAGCATACTAAACATAACAGGGACTGCTTGTGTTGTTAAAGGTTTTAGATATTCAAACTTAGGTATGAAACATTGCAACTTAAGATAATCTCTAATTTTGCAATTATTTACCTTGTAAGCAAGGTAAATTGTTCCAATTAACTGTGAAATCACTGTCGCTATTGCTAGTCCAGCTATACCAAAACCAGGAATAAATCCATATCCCCATATAAAAAGAGGATTTAAAAAAATGTTTAGAAAAAAACTAAATATTAAAACGTTTCTGTAACTTCTTGTATCACCTTGAGCATTTAAAGTTCCGTTTAATGATATTTGTATCAATACAATAAAAGTTCCATAAAAAATGATATCTAAATAGTCTCTTGTTAATGCTATACCAGCAGCATCGGATCCCATAACACCTAATAAATAATTTGAGGCATTCAAGCCAAATAAGGTTACAAATATTGACACAGTTAAAGCAAAAATCAGAGATTGGGCAATATACATGGAGGCAACTCTTACTTTTTTTTCACCAATTGAATTTCCAATCAAAGCATTTGTTGCTGCACCTAACCCAACACCAACAGCAATAATAGTAAAATAAATAGGAAATGATTTAGCTATAGCCCCTATTGCTTCTGCAGAAATCCTACCAGCAAACCAAGTATCGACTAAATTATAAAAAGTTTGGAATAATGAGCCAACACTTGCAGGTATCGTTACCTTTCTTAATAGAGTCCAAATTGGATCTTTAGTTAATTTTATTGACTTAGACAAAGTTACCCTTATTTAAATTCTTTTTGAAAAATATGCTTTTTTCCAGATTGTTTTGCTTTATATATCTGACTTTGTCTCATTCTAAAACGTGATTTTTGAGTTTCTGTTAATTTATCATGACAATTTGGGCAGGAAACT
>CACGWH010000022.1 GCA_902576765.1 uncultured Pelagibacteraceae bacterium | reverse complement strand
TGTAATTTGAATTCCAGAATTAGACTTTTCTATTATAAAATTTATGTTAATAAATGCAATTTTACTTGAAGCTTGTACATAAGTTGAAAATGAAATTAAAAAAATAAAAAAAAAAATCTTTCTTGTCATTAAAAAGATGTACCTAAATTAAACCTAAAACCCTCTGTTTTATCTGTAGATGATTTTGTAATAGGTTGCGCAAATGAAAAAGTTAATGGTCCAATTGGTGTGTACCAATTAGCAGCTAATCCAGCTGAACTTCTAATTTTATTAGAGTCATCAATGGCAGAACTATAATCAACACCCCAAACATTTGCAGCATCATAAAAGGTGTTAATACTTATAGTATCTAAAGACTCAAGCATAGGTAATTCAGCTGATAAATTAATGGTTGCAACGTAATTGCCACCAACAAAATCACCTCCATCTACAGGTCCAACTTTAAATCTCTCAAAACCTCTAAGTCTGTTTGCAGGAGCGTATAATCTTTGTGAAATCCTAACATCATCATCACCCAATGAGTTAGCAGCTCTACTATAAAAAGATAATTTTAAAACATTGTTATCAACATATTCATGATAGTTAGTTATTTCATATCCATTTACAATTGTTTGGCTCTCATTATATGTAAAAGGAATTTCTTGAGAAAACTTACTTATAAAACCATCTGATGGTTCAAATCTTTGATTTCTTTTATCATACGATAAAACATATGAGCCCGTAACATCAAAATAACTACCTTCTTGTTTTCTTAATAATGATGAAGCAGATGAAGAAGTTTCGATTTTTTCGTTATTCAATTCTAATCTTGGAGATAAAAATAAATCATCCAAATATTCAAAATTAGTTCCTGCTGAAACAGCATTTATATTAGTTTTATAACCAAAGTCGGTCAATCTATCAGTTTCTGAACTTTGTAAATTGAATATTAAATCACGATCAGTATTATTAAAATTAGGATTTATTAAAAAAAATTGACCTTTTAATGTTTCTTCACTTAAAGTTAGATTGGTATCTAGTTTTATTCCTTTTCCTAAAAAATTATTTTCTTTCACACCGAACATAGTTGATGCACCAGAAGTACCAAACCCTGCACCTAAACTTACTTCACCTGTTGGTTTCTCTTCAACGGAAATATTTATTTCTTTTTCAACAGAATTATCAGTGTCTACAATTTCTGTTGAGACAGTTTTAAATATATTTAATGATTTTATTTGACTAATTGATTTGTTAAATAAAACATTATTTAGAGGATCTCCTTCATCTATAAGAAATTGATTTCTTACAACATCTTCAATAGTAACGTTATTTCCTAAAATGTTGATTTGTTTTACATATAATTTGTCCGACTCAATTACATTTATATCAATATTAATTAGATTATTATCAACTATATTTTCTTTAATGTTGGCATCTACAAATTCATAATCTTCTTTTATGGCTATACTTTCTATTTCTTTTAAAATTTTTTCAATAATTTTAAATGAATACAGCTCTTTAATATTCTTGTTCAATCTTTTGTTAATTTTTGAAAAATCTTTTTTGTCATAATTATCGGGATAATTTACTGTAAATTTATTAAAGAAGTATTTTTCACCAGCATCAATTTTAAAAACTAATCTAAAATTACTATCTTCATCAAATTCTATTGTCTCACTCGCAATCTTAACATTGAAGTATCCTTTGTTTTTGTAATAATTGATCAACAGTCTTTTATCTAATTCAATTCTTTCTTTATTAATAAATCTTTTTTGGCTAATAAATTTCCAAAATTTATCTTCTTCAGATACAATTACATTTCTTAATTTTCTTGATTTAAATTTTTTGTCACCTAAAAAAACTATTTCTCCAATAAATGCTTTTTTTCCTAAATTGATATCAAAAATTAAATCAACCATATTATCATCTGTTTCAGATACTAAAGTTTCTATTGATGATAAATAAAAACCAGATGCTCTTAAAATATTGTTTATCCTTTCTGAATCCGAATTAATTTTGAATTTATCAAAAGAAGCACCTTTTTTTTGAGAAATATTTTCGAAAAGTGCTTTTTCTAAAGTTTTGTTTTTAACACCATCAATTTTAACACTTTTTATAATTGCATTTTCTGTTACAGAAATTATTAAAGTTGAATTTTCAATTTTTAGTTGAACATCTTTAAAAAAATTTGTTTCATATAACTTTTTCAATGCATCGTTAAGTTGATTTTTTGATAAATCTTCTCCAATTTTAACACCAGAAAACATTTTAATAGTTTCGTTATTAACCCTAACATTTCCATCAATTTCGATTTTTTCAATGACTGTGCTGTGAGCAACGTTCATTAAAAAAATTGTCAAAAATAAAGCTTTTAAAAATGTTTTATTCATATAAAATTTTTTTATTAATTTACTACAGACCTTACATAGCTGTTTAACTTAATAATATCATCTATTTTTTTTGGCTGTAATCCTTTAAATTTCTTGAATTTTCGGCTTCTAATTATCTTTAAAAGCTTTTTTGAAATATCAGTAAACTTTATTTGTTTTTTTAAAAATAAATTCACTAATTCATCATTTGCAGAAACCAGAACCGTCTCAAATAAAGAAAAATTATTGGGTAAATATGTTAAAATTTTCACACTAGGAAATCTTTTTAAATTAACATTTGATAATTCTAGTTTATTTAATTTTTTAATACTTAGGTCTTTATCTTTATATTCTTTAATAAAAGGATAGTTCAAGCTATTAAAAATTGGTATTTTCATGTCAGTATCATGAAGAATTATTTTTGAAAGTCCGTTTCGATATTTTATTATTGCATGAATATAGGAAGTAGGATGTATCAAAATTGATAATTTTTTATAAGAAATATTAAAAATATTTTTTGCCTCAATTAATTCAAAAACTTTATTGACCATAGTAGCTGAATCTATTGTAATTTTTTTTCCCATTTTCCAGTTGGGATGTTTTAATGCATCTTTTAAAGTAATATTTTTGAATGTTTTTAAAGGTTTGTTTTTAAAAGGTCCGCCAGAAGCTGTAATATAAATTTTCTTAACTTCAGCAGAATTGAAATTATTTTGAAGAGCATACCATATAGAAAAATGTTCTGAGTCAACAGGGATAAATTTTGTATTTCTTATTTTTAATTCTTTATTTAATAAATTCCACCCACAAATAATTGATTCTTTGTTTGCTATTGCTATAAGTTTAGTATGTTTAATTATTTTAAAAGTTGGTAATAGTCCGCCGATACCAGAGATAGAGCTCATAACGTAGTCTATTTTCTTTGGTAAAATTTTTTTCAAATTATCAAAATTTTGAAAAATATTTATTTTTTTATTTTTACAAATTTTTTTTATCTTTTTAAAACTATTTGGGTCAGTAATAATTAAATTTTTAACTTTAAATTTTTTAGCTTGATTTATTAAGTCTTTGTAATTTGTATTAGCTGTTAAAAGTTCAACCTTAAAATCTTTTCTATCTTTTTTGATAATGCTCAGTAAAGATTTTCCAATAGAACTTGTTGATCCTAAAATTGCAATTTTTTTTTTCATAAAATTAAAATTAAATAAGAAATTGGAATAGCAAAAATTAAGCCATCTATTCTGTCTAGTATACCTCCGTGACCTGGAATAATGTTACCTGTATCTTTTACTTTTGCTAATCGTTTAAAGTAAGAAACTATAAGATCTCCTATTTGACTTACTAACGAAATGATCAATATAAAAATAAGAAGCCGTAACTCAGTAGAATAATTAATAAATGTTTCCAAATAAATAGGTATGTCAGGATAATAAAAATTATCATAAACTAAACCTGCTACCACAGCTAAAAGAAAACCTCCAAATACTCCTGCATAAGTTTTATTAGGACTTATCTTAATGAGTTTTGGACCTTTAAAAAATTTACCAAAAATATAACCACCTATATCTGTGAAAACACAAATTAAAATAACTAAAATAAAAGAGTTTATGCCCTGCAAATCTCTAATTTGATATGCTGAAAAAAATGAGAACAATAAAAAAATTGAGCCTAAAATCTTATCCATATGGTTTTTCTTACACAATATTATCCATTCATATAAAGTAACAAAAAACAAAATACTTAAAAAAAAAGTAAAAAAAACTGAGCCTTTAATTAGAAAAAATAATGAAAGCGGTATAATTATTATTGAACTATAAATTCTTTTTTGAAGTTCTTTTTCCATTAGATATTACCAAAATTTCTTTTTATATTTTTAAATTTTTTAATTATTTTAGTATAATCTTTCTCATTAAATTCAGGCCATAGTTTCTTTTCAAAGAAAATTTCAGAGTATGCTAGTTGCCACAAAAGAAAATTGCTCAATCTCTTTGTATCACCTGTTCTTATTAAAATTTCTGGATCAGGTATATTTTTTGTTTGAAGAAATAGTGACAGGTTTTTTTCGTTAATTTTTTTATTGTTTTTTTTTAACTTTTTGAAAGCATTAATTAACTCAAATTTAGAGCCATAATTCAATGCAAGATTTAATTGAAGTTTTTTATTTCTAAAAGTTTTTTTTTCTGCATTATTTAGTAGATTATTTAATTTTTCTGAAAAACTTTTTTCCCCAATTATCTTAAGTTTGATATCTTGATTGTGTAACTCGTCAACTCGATTTGTTAAAAAAGTTTCTAATAAGCTAAATAAAAAATTAATTTCTTTTTTAGGTCTTCTCCAATTTTCAGTCGAAAATGCATATAAAGTCAAAAATTTAACCTTATGCTTAATTGTTTCTTTTATAATTTTTTCTACTGTTTTTAACCCAGCTTTATGTCCAGCATTTCTCGAATTTTTATATTTTAAACCCCATCTCCCATTACCGTCCATGATAATGGCCACATGTCTTAAAGGGTTCATATTGTCATTATTTCTTTTTCTTTTGATGAAACTTTTTCATCGACTATTTGAATGTGCTTATCAGTTATATTTTGCACATTTTTTTCAAAGGATTTTTCCTCATCTTCACCAATTTTTTTAGATTTTAATAATTTTTTCAATTCTTCATTCGCATCTCTTCTTATATTTCTTATAGAAATTTTACACTTTTCACCCATCGATTTAATTAATTTTTTTAATTCAATTCTTCTCTCTTCATTTAATTCTGGTATTGGAAGTCTTATCAACTGACCATCAATTTGAGGATTTAAACCTAGTTCTGATTTTTTGATTGCTGCATCAATTAATTGTACATTGTTCAGATCCCAAACTTGAATATTAATCATTCTTGGTTCTGGAGTTGTAATGCTGCCTATTTGGTTAATTGGCATTTGTTGACCATAAACATCAACTTTTATGATGTCTAGCATTGCTGAATTGGCTCTTCCAGTTCTTAATGAGGATAATTCTTTTGAAAATACTTCAATAGCTTTATCCATTTTGAGATTATGTGATTTTTCATCAAACATTTAATCACCAATTTTTATTCTACTAAACTCCTTAATTTTCAAATCATTAATAGCAAGTTCTTTTAAAATATCTTGAACTTTTTTTTTAGGCTCCATTACCCAAGATTGAGTTAAAAGAGCGTTTTCCTCTTTAAACTTATTCATCTTACCAATACTAATTTTTTTAGCAATATCTTCTGGTTTACCCATATTTTTTAATTCTTCAGTTACTAACTCTTGCTCTTTATCAAGAATTGATTTTTCAATTAAACTAGATTCTAAGGCTAAAGGATTTGATGCAGCAATATGCATTGATAATTGTTTACCAAAAGTTTTTACAGCCTCAGAATTTTCTTTTGTTTCAATAGATACAACTACTGCTAATTTGGCTAAGTTATCTTTTACAACTGTATGAAGATATTGATAATTAGTTGATGATACGTTTGAAATAGTTTTAGTTTGACCAATTGTAATTTTTTCTCCAATTTTAGCTATAAGAGCCACTAAATTGTCTTCCACAGAATTATCATTTTTCATTTTTATTTTTTTTAATTTTTCAACATCGGAATCAATTTGATTGTTCAATTCACTCAGTTCCTTTACAAATTTTATAAAATCATCATTTTTTGCTACGAAATCTGTTTCACAATTTACCTCGATTATGGATGTTTTGTTTTCATCACCACTTATCGCTACAACTCCTTCTTTAGCGTCTCTGGACATTTTTTTCGAAGCTTTAGAAATTCCTTTAACTCTCAAGATTTCGATAGCTTTATCTAAGTCACCCCCAGACTCTTTTATAGCTAAATTACAATCTTTAAACCCAGCACCTGTAGCTTCACGAAGTTTTTTTACTTTTTCAATATCACTCATGTTAATTTAATTTTTTATCTTCATTTTTTGAAGTTTTAGAAAATTTTTTATCTAATTTTTCTCTATCAACTTCTGCTACGGTTTTACTTTTTTTATTAGATGCTTTTATATTTTCAATTTCTTTGTTCTTTGTATCAATAGATGAAATAGATTTTTTTGCATCAACGATTGTTTCTTTAATTAAATTACAATAAAGATCTATTGATCTTCTTGCATCATCATTTCCAGGTATTGGGTAATCTATCCCGTCTGGATTTGAATTACTGTCTAAAATAGCTATGATTGGAATACCTAACTTTACCGACTCTTGAATAGCTAATGACTCATAATTAGTATCAATTATAAATACTAAATCCGGAATTTTTTTCATTTCAGAAATCCCACCCAATGATCTTTGTAATTTATCTTTTTTAACACTCATTTTAAGCAATTCCTTTTTTGTGAAACCTCTATTTTCAGCTGTTAAATCTGACTCTAGTTTTTTAAGTTTTTTTATTGAATTTGAAATTGTACCCCAATTGGTAAGCATACCACCTAACCATCTATAATTTACAAAATATTGATTTGTTTCTTTTGCTACTTCAGCTATTGCTTCAGATGCTTGTTTTTTCGTTGATACAAATAAAATTTTACCATTATTAGCTATGGTTGAATGTATTTTTTCCAGAGCAACTTTGGTTAATTCTAAAGTTTGAGTTAGGTCTATTATATGGATGGAGTCTCTTTTTCCAAAAATATATTTCTTCATTTTAGGATTCCATCTAAGAGTTTTATGACCTAAGTGGACTCCAGCTTCTAATAATTGTTGAATTGTAACGTTAGGTATTTTCATATTTATTCCCGGTTAAGCCACCACAGTAATTTCCAATTAAGGACCGGAGGTATAAAACCAATAACTGTGTGCGTGTTAGTTTTTTTCCAACTTATTTACAAATTTTTTGCTGAATTAACAAGAATTAATTAACTTATTTTTGCGTAAATTTCCTTATTTCTAAGTGTATTTACCATTTTTCTATCAATATTTCTATTTTTTTTAAGTTGAAATTTTAGATCATTATTTTTGTCACTCATCTCAATCATTATTTGAGTATCGCCATTTTTACTTAAAATATTTGAGATTTCATTCAATTCTTTTAAAGATTTAAGCTTGAAAGTTACTTCGTTGATTGGTTTATTAATTAAATCTTTTAAAGATACGATCTTTTTAACATTAATTCTTGTAAAACGATTTTCTTCGTTTGAAAGTGATTTGACTAAAGTTATAATCAGTGAATTTCCGTCTTTTAAAATTTGACGATTTAAATCCAAAACATCAGAAAATATGAATAATTCAAATACACTTGTAAGATCTGTTAATTTGAGAACAGCATAAGAGTTTCCTTTTGATGTTTTTCTTTCTTGAATTTTCAATAATGTACCAGCTATATTTGCCTCACGTAAATCGTTACTATTATTAAAGTTTGAATAATTAATAATCTTATAATCGTCAAATATTTCTTTATATTGATTAAGCGGATGATCAGAAATAAAAAAACCAACTGCCTCAAACTCTTTAGATAATCTTTCTTCAAAAATCCAATCGTCTATATTCATAATTATCTCGTCATCTTGTGAGTTATTTTCACCAAAAAGATCTATTTGATTTGCAAATTTATTTTCAAATATATTTTTAGATTTTGTAATGAAATTCGGTATTGAATTAAACAATGCTTGTCTATTTGAATTTAATTTATCAAATGCTCCTGCTTTAACCAATCCCTCTAATTGTAACTTATTAATATCTTTTGGATTTACCCTCTTCAAAAAGTCATTAAGAGATTTAAATTTCCCATTATTTTCTCTTTCTTTAATAATGTTTGATATAGCTTCATAGCCAACAGCTTTGATAGATCCTAATGCATAGTAAAATTTACAACCATCAGTTTTAAAATCAGCATAACATTCATTAATATCTGGTCTTAAAATTTCTATATTTAATCTTTTTAATTCTTCATAAAATTCACTTAGCTTATTTTGATTAGATATATCCATTGTCATAGACGCAGCTATAAATTCTTTTGGATAATATGTTTTCAAAAATGCTGTTTGATATGAAATGATAGCATAAGCTGCTGCATGACTTTTATTAAATCCATATTCGGCAAAAGGTTCTATTTTAAGAAATATACTTGCAGCAACCTCTTTGCTAATACCATTATTGACTGCTCCAGAAATAAAATTTTGTTTTTGCTTTTCTAATTCAGCTCTTTTCTTTTTTCCCATTGCTCTTCTTAAAATATCAGCCTGTCCAGCTGTAAAACCTGATAATTTTTGGGCTATTTGCATAACCTGTTCTTGATAAATAATTACTCCATAAGTGGGCTTTAAAATATCTTCTAATAAAGGATGCAAATAATCTGGATTTTGTTTCCCGTGTTTACAATCATTATAAGTCGGGATGTTACTCATAGGACCTGGCCTATAAAGTGCAACTAAAGCAATAATGTCCTCAATATGATTAGGTTTCATTTTTATAAGCGCTTCTCTCATTCCAGCACTTTCTATTTGAAATAAACCAACCGTATTTCCTGAAGATAGTAAATCAAAAACTTTTTGATCTTCAAAATTAATATTTTCAATTTTGAAATCTTTATCTTTTTTTCTGATTAATTTTTGAGTGTTATTTATTACTGTGAGTGTTTTCAAACCTAAAAAGTCAAATTTAATAAGTCCTGCATTCTCTGCTGAATACATGTCAAATTGCGTGGATGGTAATAACAAATTGGAGTTAAAATCTTTATAAAGTGGAACAAATTCAGTTAACTTTTTATCAGCAATAACTACACCTGCCGCATGTGTAGCTACATTCCTATTTAATCCCTCTAGTTTTAATGAAAGGTTAATAAGTTTTTTTACTCTATTATCCTCATTAATTAGTTTTTGAAGTCTAGGTTCTCCAGCTATACACTCAGTCAATGT
>CACGWH010000021.1 GCA_902576765.1 uncultured Pelagibacteraceae bacterium | reverse complement strand
TATATTAGCTGATACAGTTAAAGTTACACTTGGTCCTAAGGGTAGAAACGTAGTTATGGACAAATCTTATGGAGCTCCAAGAATTACAAAGGATGGTGTTTCTGTGGCTAAAGAAATTGATTTGGAAGATAAGTTCGAAAACATGGGTGCACAAATGGTCAAAGAAGTTGCCAGTAAAACTAATGATGAAGCTGGTGATGGAACTACTACAGCAACTATCTTGGCACAAGCAATAGTTAAAGAAGGTGTTAAATATGTTACTGCAGGGATGAATCCTATGGATGTAAAAAGAGGAATAGATGCAGCAGTAGAAGTTGTAAAACAAAACTTAGTTTCTTCTGCTAAAAAAGTAAAGGATAGTGATGAGATTGCTCAAGTAGGAACTATTTCTGCAAATGGGGATAAAGAAATTGGAACTATGATTTCTAAAGCAATGCAAAAAGTTGGAAATGAGGGTGTTATCACGGTTGAGGAAAATAAAGGTATTGAAACTGAATTAGATGTAGTAGAAGGTATGCAATTTGATAGAGGATACCTTTCTCCATATTTCATTACTAATAGTGATAAAATGACAACTGAATTAGAAAATCCATTTATTCTTTTACATGAAAAAAAATTAACTAATTTACAACCAATGGTTCCTCTTTTAGAAGCTGTTGTTCAAGCTGGTAGACCGTTAATGATTATTTCGGAAGATGTCGAAGGTGAAGCTTTAGCAACTTTAGTTGTAAATAAATTAAGAGGTGGTTTGAAAGTTGTAGCTGTAAAAGCTCCTGGATTTGGAGATAGAAGAAAAGCAATGTTAGAAGATATTGCTATCTTAACAGGTGGCCAGGTTATTTCTGAAGATTTAGGTATTAAACTTGAGAATGTTAAACTTGATGATCTTGGGTCTTGCAAAAAAATTAAAGTTGATAAAGATAATAGCACAATTGTAAATGGCAGTGGTAAAAAATCTGACATTGAGGCGAGATGTTCATCAATCAAACAACAAATTGACGAAACAACATCTGATTATGATAAAGAAAAACTTCAAGAAAGATTAGCTAAGTTAGCTGGTGGTGTTGCGGTAATTAAAGTTGGTGGAGCAACAGAAGTTGAAGTTAAAGAGAGAAAAGACAGAGTTGAAGATGCATTAAATGCAACAAGAGCTGCTGTTGAAGAAGGTATTGTAACTGGTGGTGGATGCGCCCTACTATATGCAGCACAAGAGTTAGACAAAGTTAAAGCTAAAGGTGAGGATCAAAAAGCTGGTGTAGATTTAGTGAGAAGAGCATTAGAGTCACCAATTAGACAAATTACTAAAAATGCTGGTGTAGATGGTTCAGTGGTGGTTGGTAAGTTGTTAGAACAAAATAAAAAAACTCATGGCTATGATGCTCAAAACGAGGAATATTGTGACATGTTTGCTAAAGGTATTATTGATCCAGTAAAAGTGGTTAGAACTGCTCTTCAAGATGCTGCTTCTATCTCGGGATTATTAGTTACAACTGAAGCAATGATAGCCGATAAACCTGAAGAAAAAGATGCTGCCCCAGCTGGAATGCCTGGTGGAATGGGTGGCATGGGTGGTATGGGAGGAATGGGTGGTATGGGTATGTAATCCCCATTAATCTAAAAAAAAAATTCAAAAAGGGCAGTAAACACTGCCCTTTTTTTTTAACTAAAGTATACAAACTATAGAATTTATGAAAAAAATTTTTTATTCATTTGTTTTTATTATACTTATTATAACATCATTCTCTTTTATAAGTTTTTTAAGTTATTTTACATATAATCCTAACTTATCTGAAATAGTAGAACTTTATAATGAGAGTAAGAAAAAATTTATAAAAAAAATCCTAATTCCGCATAAATTAGTTAAACAACAAGAAGAAATAATAAAATCAAATCATGAAAATATATCACAAAAAGAATACTTAATTAGAAGTTTACCTAAAAAAAATGTGAGTGATGAATTATCCTTTCAGCAAAAATTAGGGAATTTTTCAAATTCAAAATATTATACTTTAAAATTAAATGAAAATTATATTTTAGAAAAATATCAAGGTTTAGATGGTTTTTATTATGGTATTAATAATCAGTTCCCAGGAAGTGGGTATCTTGGTTTTCATCAAAATAAACTTGTAATTTTGTCCTCAAGAGGAATTCTTGGATATGAAAGCAAAAATGAAGAAAATATTTTACACTTTAAACAAATCAAAAATAATATAAATGATTTTATTGGAGAAAAACAATTTTCTAAAGGAAATTGGTTTTCGTTAAAAGATTTACTTATTCATAATGATCAAATTTATGTTTCTTTTACAGAAGAAATAAAAGAAGATTGTTGGAATACAAGTCTTTTGAATGCTAAATTTAATTATAAAAATATAATTTTTAAAAAAATATTTTCTCCAATAGAATGTGTTAATGCTTCAAATAATATTGATCATGAATTTAATGCTCATCAATCAGGTGGAAGAATTGTTCTTATGGAAAATCAAAATCATATAATTTTTACAACAGGTGATTATAGAAACAGATTTCTTGCACAAGATCCACAAAGTGTTAATGGAAAAATCATTAAAATCAAAGGTAATAAAAATAATTATGAAATAATCTCAATGGGGCATAGAAATCCTCAAGGATTATTATTCGATATTGAAAATAATTTTATTTTATCTACAGAACATGGGCCTTATGGTGGTGATGAAATTAATCTTATCAGATTTGATGAAAAAAATATTCCTAATTATGGTTGGCCCAATGCTTCTTACGGAGAACATTATGGTGAAAAAATACAAGCAAACAAATTAAAATATAGAAAATACCCACTTAATAAATCCCATGAGGATTATAATTTTATTGAGCCATTGAAGTATTTTATGCCATCCATCGGTATTTCAGAAATAGTGAAGCTTGACAAAAAAAATTATGTCGTATCTTCATTGAAAGATAAATCTTTATACTTTTTTAAATTAAATAAAAACAATAAAATAGACGATTTTAAAAAAGTTTATGCCCATGAAAGAATAAGAGATTTAATAATCAAAAAT
The DNA here is from genome assembly GCA_902576765.1 of uncultured Pelagibacteraceae bacterium. GTDB lineage: Bacteria > Pseudomonadota > Alphaproteobacteria > Pelagibacterales > Pelagibacteraceae > Pelagibacter. Next base: position 6,915 of record CACGWH010000021.1, on the reverse strand, counting down.
AATTACTTGTATCTATTTTTAGAGGACACTGCATCATTAGGTAAAATTAAAATTAAATAATTTAGCATGTCAAAAAGATACAGTGGAAAATCATTTAAAGACTCAAGTGTTAAAAAAAAACCAAAATTTAGCTTAAAAGAAAAAAGAAAAATTAAACGTGAAAAGCGAAAAAAAGGAAATTAAATTAAAAATGTTAAATTATTCAATCTTAGCAAGAGTTTTTTTAAGTTTCCAAAAGCCTTTAAATATGTATAAGAGCACCAATTTATGAATAATACTATTCGAAACATCACCATTATAGCCCATGTAGACCATGGCAAAACAACATTAATTGACAATCTAATGAAACAAAGCGGATCATTTAGAGAAAATGAAATTGTAGATGAAAGATTGATGGACTCTGGAGAGTTAGAAAAAGAGAGAGGAATAACAATCTTAGCCAAACCAGCATCGATTAATTGGAAAAATTCAAGAATAAATATAATAGATACACCGGGCCACAGAGATTTTGCTGCTGAAGTCGAAAGAGTTCTTAGTATGGCTGATGGGGCCTTATTATTGATAGATTCTGCTGAAGGTGTGATGCCTCAAACTAAGTTTGTTTTAGCAAAAGCATTGCAACAAGGACTTAAACCTATTGTCGTTATTAACAAACTTGATAAAGCAGACCAAAGAGCTGATGAAGTTTTAAATGAAACATTTGATTTATTCGTAAGTTTAGATGCTAATGAGGAACAATTAGATTTTCCAGTTTTATATGCTAGTGGTAGATCTGGATGGGCTGACCTTGAAATTGATGGCACAAGAGAAAATCTTAATCCTCTTTTAGATAAAATTATAGAACATGTAAAACCTGCAGAATTAGATAAGTCAAAACCATTTGCTATGCTGTCTACTCTTCTTTACGCAGATAGTTTTTTAGGTAGAAGTTTAGTAGGTAGAATTTCTCAGGGAACTGCTAAAGCAAATCAAACAATCAAAGCAATCAACTTAAATGGAGAAAAAGTTGACGAAGGTAGATTAACTAAAATTTTCAGATATGAAGGAACTAAAAAAGTTCCAATTGAAGTTGGTGAGGCTGGAGATATTGTGGTGGTTGCTGGATTAGAAAAAGCTAACGTTGCAGATACAATTTGTGATCTCGAGGTTAATGAACCGATAGAAGCTACTCCAATTGATCCTCCAACAATGTCAATTACAATAACAGTGAATACATCTCCTTTAGCGGGTACAGAGGGTAGAAAACTTACAAGTACACAAATAAGAGATAGACTAGTACAAGAGGCACAGAATAATGTAGGAATTACATTTACTGAAAATGAGGGAAATGATTCATTTGTAGTAAGTGGACGAGGTGAATTAATGTTAGAAATTTTACTTACTCAAATGAGAAGAGAAGGTTTTGAAATGACTGTGAGCCCTCCTAAGGTTCTTTATAAAAAAGATGAAAATGGTAACAAGCTTGAACCAATAGAAGAAATTACAATGGATCTTGATGAAGAATATTCGTCAAAAATAATAGACTCAATGAATAGAAGAAAAGGTAAACTGATTGAGCTTAAGGACACTGGTAAAAATAAAAAAAGACTTATTTTTCATGCCCCAACTAGAGGCTTAATGGGATACACAAGTAGATTTTTAACACTTACAAAAGGAAATGGTGTTATCAATAGAATTTTTCATACTTATGGGCCATTTGAAGGTGAAATGGAAGGTAGAAGAAACGGTGCTTTAATTTCTATGGAACAAGGAAAAGCAGTGGCTTTTGCAATATTTAATCTACAGGCCAGAGGTGAGATGTTCGTAACTCATAATGATCCTGTATATCCTGGAATGATTGTTGGTTTATCCCCAAAACCAGGCGATATGATTATTAATGTAATGAAAGGTAAAAAATTAACTAACATGAGAACACAAGGCACTGATGAGAATGTTGTTTTAACTCCAGTTAGAAAAATGTCTATTGCAGAACAGCTAAGCATGTTAAATACTGATGAAGCTCTGGAAATTACTCCTGAGTCATGTAGATTAAGAAAAGCTATTCTTGACCCTCATGAAAGAAAAAGAAGTGAAAAATCGGGCGCTGCTGCCTAATCAAAAATCTTATCAACCAAAAATAAACCTAAGGCAACGCAAGGACCAATTCCAAAAGCAAATAATAAAGTTCCTACACCTACAGTTCCACCCAAGTACCAACCAATACTTACAACAGATATTTCTAAAAACGCTCTAACAGCCGCTACAGGTAAATTGGTTAATTTTTGTAAACCAATCATCAATCCATCTCTTGGTCCAGCTCCCAAATTTGAAACTAGATAAATTCCTCCTCCTATTCCAACCATTACTACTGAAGCAATGGCTAAAATCAATTGATAAAAATAATTTGATGGAGTTGGAACAAATTTAATACATAAATCAATCATTAGAGCAATTATAAGAGCGTTAAATATTGTTCCCATTCCTGGTTTTTGACCTAATGGTATCCATAAAATTAAGACCGCAATACTTATAAATAAAGTTATTGTTCCAATACTTAAATTTACATTTAAAGAGATACCTTGTGCTAAAACGCTCCAAGGAGAAGCCCCTGTAAATGAGACAATCAATAGTCCCTCACCAAGACCAAACAACATCAAACCAAAACATAAGAAAAAGAATGTAGAAAATTTTGGTTTAAAATTATATGGTTTTTCAGAACTCCACTTGACTTTAGGTATTTTCTTTATTTTTAAAAACATTTTAATAAGTTATTTCTATTATCTTTAAAGTCTACTAAAGTAATTCCTAAATGAAAAAATTTACAGTCATTTTATTTCTTTTAATTTTTCCAATTAATTCTATAGCACATATGGGTCACTACAATAAATATAACAAGATTGAAATGGAAATTTTTAGAAATGGCAAACTAATTGGATATAATTATTATTTTTTTGAGAGACAAGGAGAAGAAACAATTATCACAAATCAATTTAAATTTTCTGTTGATCTTTTGGGCACCACGATTTTTGAGGTCGAGTCTTATGGTGAAGAAAAATATCTCAAAGATCAAATGATTTCATTTGAATCCAAAACTTTACAGAATGATAAAAAAAAATTTGTGAGTCTTAAATTCAATAAAAATAATAAAAAATTTGATATTAAAGGTTCTTCTTATAGTGGAGAAGCCTCAACTAATAATGTGGTTGGAAACTGGTGGAACCATAAGATTTTACAAACAAATAGTCAGATAAGTCCAATTTCAGGAAGTGTAAAAGAACAAATTGTCACTTTTATAGGTAAAGAAAAAATTGATCTTTATGGAAAAACATATGAGGTGAGTCGTTTTACACTCAAATCTAAAGATATGAATATTCCAAAAGATAAAAGATTAAATTTTGACATCTGGTTTGATCAAAAGAATTCAAGAATTTTAAAAGTATCTTATTCAAGAATGGGTAATTGGGAATATAGATTAAAAAATTTTGAATAATTCATTTTGAAATTTTTTTAAATAAATCATTAGCACTTATCCATCCAGACTCTAATCTAGGTCCAACAAACCAATCAGCACAAACACCCAATTTTTTTTTTGAATCCCAGTAACTTTTAATTCTAAAAGGTTTTGAATTAGATGAATATTTCCACCCGTGATTTAAAAAATAATTTATTTTTGTTTTTTTGATATTGGAGAGTTGAAAAAATTTATCTATCATTATATCTGAATTTTCTTTTTTATTTTTCTTATTCTGATTTATTTTTTTATTAGCCCATAAAAAAGTACTTTGGAGAGTCCATAAATCATGTTTTGATTTAAACCTTTTTTTTGAATTTTCATTTCCAGCCCAACCCAGAACAGGATCTTCAAAAAAGTAACTACTATTTGAGTTATTATTTTTTTTTATAGCAATCATAGTTGTAATATTTGCGTCCATTTTTATGGACTTATCTAAAAAAGAATTTTTAATGAATTTTTTTGAAAGTTTTTTTAGTTGTGGAAAAGGACAAGTTAAAATAATGCCTTGAAAGGATCTTAATTTTCCATCATTAAATAATAGGTGCCATAATTTATTTTTAAAATAAATTTTCTTCAGCTCACATTGATAATTGCAGTTAATTTTTTTTAACAAATACTTGCTAATATCATTATTTCCACTTCTACCAATTATCTTGATATGTTTTTTATCCTCTTTTTTCTTAGAATTAAGAAAAATATGTTTTCCACCCCAAACTTTTAAAACTTTTTTTTTTATTAAATTATTAGTAAATCTTTTAAATTCTTTAGTTTTTGGAGAAATATATTGAGTACCATGATCAAAGCCTGTTTTACCCTTTATTCTTTTAAAAGATGCACGGCCTCCTGGTCCTCTCGCTTTATCAAATAATATTACTGAGTGTTTTTTACTTAAAAGATTTGCAATTGTAGCGCCAGATATGCCTGAGCCAATTACACAAAATTTACTCATTTACCCGCTACAACCATACCCTCAATCTTCATGGTTGGTGAATTAGTTGAATATTTAAAATCTAAATCATTTGCTAAAGTAATATTTTGAAACATATCCTTAAAATTACCCGCAATTGTAATTTCATTAATTGGATATTTAAATTCTCCATTTTCAACTAAAAATCCCGTTGCACCTACTGAATAATCACCAGTCACAATATTACTTCCATGACCTATGGTTTCTGTAATGTAAAGACTTTTAGAGCTAGAATTCAATAAATCTTTATAACTCATGCTACCATTTTCAAAATAAAGATTACTTGCTCCTCCACATCTTCCATTGGATTTAAGACTTAATTTTTTTCCATTGTAAGTATCTATAAGGTAATTTTTTAAGATTCCATTATCCACTAATTTTAGTGTATCAGTTTTTACTCCTTCGTTATCAAAACTTCTTGAACCTAATCCTTTTAAAATATCTGGTTTATCAAATACATTGATACTATCTGCAAATATTTTTTGATTTATTTTGTCTTTCAAAAATGATGTCCCTCTACTAATTGCTGAAGAAGAAATGGCGCTTGCAAAAGCACTGAGCATTCCTTTTGCAATTCTTTTATCAAAAATTATCGAAATTTTTTCACTACCAATTTTTTTTGGACTTAATTTTCTTATAGTTTGATCTGCAGCTAATTTACCTAATTTTTCTGCGTCTTCCAAGTCTTCAAGATGACATTTACTTGAGTACTCATAGTCTCTTTCCATACTATTTTCATCTTTAGCAACAGTAACACTTGATGCTGTAAATGAAGATGTTTTATAACCATCACAAAAACCCTCACTATTAGCCAAAATAAAATTTGATTTATTTTGAGTGAAACTAGACTCAGTGTTAATAATTTTTTTATCAAATGCGGCAGAAGCCTCTAATTTTTTGAGATAATCTATTTTATGATCATTTTTTAAATTAGTATCATCATATAAATTTAAATCTTTTACTTCTTTAGCTAATAAATCCTTATCTGGAAGGGAATTAAATTCATCTTCAGGTGTATTTTTTGTTGTTTCAATACATTTTTCTAACAAAATATTTAAATTTTCGTTTAATAAATTTGAGGATGATATGGATGATTTTTTTTTACCAACATAGGTTGTTATATCAATACTTAGATTGTCTGACCTGTTAGATTCGTCTAATTTTTTATTTCTAAAATTTACAGTTTCAGAAATAGAATTGCTCACAATTACACTTACATCTGAAGCTCCTAATTTTTTTGCTAATTCTAAACAATATGAGGCTTTATTTTCTAAAAATACTTGATCTTTAACCATTTAAAGCTTTGTTCCACCAACAGTCATCTTGTTTATCAAAATTGATGGTTGGGCAACACCCACTGGAACTCCTTGACCAGCTTTACCACATGTTCCTATCCCAGGATCAAGCATCATGTCATTCCCTATCATTGAAACTTCTTTCAAAATTGAAGGTCCATCACCTATTAATGTTGCGCCCTTAATTGGAGATCCGATCTTGCCATTAATTATCTCATAAGCTTCTGTGCAATTAAATACAAATTTTCCAGAGGTAATATCAACCTGTCCACCTCCAAAACTAACTGCAAAAATACCTTTGTCTACAGCCTTAATCATTTCATCTTGAGTTTGTTTTCCACTTAACATCATTGTATTTCTCATTCTTGGTAAAACAATGTGTCTATAATTTTCTCTTCTTCCGCTACCAGTAGATCTTGTATTCATTAAACGTGCATTTAATCGGTCTTGCATAAAGTTCTTTAATATTCCATTTTCAATTAAGACTGTTTTTTCTGTTGGAGTTCCTTCATCATCAATAGTAAGACTACCTCTTCTGTTATCAATGGTACCATCGTCGACGATTGTAACTCCCTCACTTGCAACTTTTTGACCCATTAAATTATGAAATGCTGAAGTTTTTTTTCTATTAAAATCCCCTTCTAAACCATGACCCACAGCCTCATGAATTAAAATTGCTGGCCAACCTGGTCCTAGTACAACTTTCATTTCACCAGCTGGAGCTGGTTTGCTCTCTAAATTTACCGATGCAATTCTCAAAGCTTCATCACAAACATTTTTCCAATTGTCCTCTTTTAAATAAGAGTCGTATGATTGTCGTCCACCAATTCCATATACGCCAGTTTCTTTTCTTCCATTCTTTTCAAGCATCACAGATATATTAAATCTTATCAATGGGCGAATATCAGACAATGACTCACCTCCAGATCTAATTATTTCGATAGATTTTTGTTCCCCTAAGAAATTTGCAGTTACTTGTTTAACATTATTGTTTTTTGATCGAATATATTTGTTAACATCATTAAGTATTTTTATTTTTTCATTTAGTGATTTTTGTTCGATAGGATTTATATTGTCATAATATTTTTTATTAGATTTAGGAATTTCATGATTATAATTGCCTTTAACTGATTTCAGGGTTGATTTGAGGTTTTCGGAAG
>CACGWH010000020.1 GCA_902576765.1 uncultured Pelagibacteraceae bacterium | reverse complement strand
TTTATCAATATTATTTATTTGTGATAGAGCTTTATCAAATTGATCCAAATTTTCTCTTAAAGCTAAACTTGAAATAGAGTAAATCATTATCAATAAAAAAACTAATGGTATTGCTGTTACAACGGAGGCATTACTTTTAATCATTAAAATATAAACAATAATAAAAATAGCAGACCGTAAAAGAACTGATTTTCTAAAAACGCTAATAATAGAAAATGAATGTTTTAATAGATTAAAAAAACTCATTTTTGATGGTCCAAAATATCTTGTTCCTCTAATTGAAGGCACTGAAAATAAATCTTGTTCAATTTTTGCAAGGGATCCTGAAAAACTATTCCATGTTGCTTTTTCATTAATCATTTTTTCAACAGTAACTTTGGGTAAACAAGTGTAATTTCCAAATTTTATTGATTTGCTTGTAAAGATAAAAGTAATTAATTTATGTAACTGATAACAAATTTTAAATACCCAGCTTTCAGATCTTTTTATTCTTTCTCCAACTATAGGTTTATTATTTGAATTTTCGATTTGATTTAAAAAATCTTTAATTTCCTCAGGTCTATCTTCTCCATCACCATCCATTGGAATTACGTAATCAAAATCTTCTTTTTCATAGATATATTTCAATCCTGTTGCAATACATCTTGCATGACCTTGATTTATTTTCATATTTAAAATTTTAATTGAATGAATATTCTCTAAATCTTTTTCTTGTTCATCACGATCATGGTTTGAAGCATCATTGACTATTATAATTGAGATCTCAAACTTAGGATCTATAGACAAGTTATCGATTTCCTCAATTAGTTTTGAGACTGATTGCCAATCATTATATACTGGAATTAAAATCTTAATTTTCATAGATAAAAAAATTAACTTTAGTATCTTCCCAAACAAACATCATCCACGCAAATAAATTGTGATGATTTTTTTAATATTTCGCTGCTGTTAAAGCCCTCCCATTTGGGTCTTGATTTTAAATGATATGAAAGATTTCCAGCATTCCATTCATTGCCTGTCACAAATTCAATTTCTTTATCAAAATCTTGATCCCAAACAATTTGTACTTTTGCTGCAATTTCTTTTCCGGGGTAATCTGTTCTTTTGTCTGTTTTACTAATAGACTCATAAGAATACAAAATTGGTGATATGAAAAATAAAAATATGAAACCATATAAAAATGAATTAATTTTCTTAATATTGATTTGGGATTGGAATATATAAACAAACATTAATCCAAAAAATAAATAAAATGGTGTCATCCACATTGTTCTAATTTTTGATCCAGTAATTGCTGAAGTAAGAAACATTAAAGCTATTGGGAGAATATTTACAAATAATAAAAATAAAAATTTTTGATCTTTAAAATTAATTTTAAATTTTACTTTTTTAACTAATAAAAAAACTAAAAAGAAAAATGGAACTAATATACCTATTTGTTTTAGGAGGAATATTAATGGATATTTAAAATGATCAAAAATTTCTGAGCCCTCTAAACCAGTTCTTTTAAGACCATAATTAATTGTGATAAAATCATTGTTAAAAAGCCAAATTAAGTGAGGTACTAAAAGAACTAAAAACACTTCAATCGTAATTAAATACTTAAAATCAAATTTCTTAATTTTTTTTACAAATATCGAGTGAGTAAATAAAAAAATAATAGCTAATAACAAATATATAAATAAATATTTTGATAAAAAACCTATGGCAGCAAATAAACCAATAAAAAAACAATCGCTAAATTTTATTTCTTTAGTTTCATAAATTTTCCAAGTAAAATAAACTACTAGAGACCAAAAAGGTAATTGGCAAACATTCACATTAAATTCAGGTGTTGTAAAATTGTAAAAATAAATCGACTCTAGCAATAGTACTGAAATCAAACTTAGTTTTATATTTCCAAGAACCTCAAAAGATAATTTAAAAACAAAATAAAAAGCAATTAAAACAAAAATTTGACTTAACAAATAGAAAGCCCAATCTTGAGCTCCAAAAATTTTAAAAAAAACTTCTGGAAAAAAAGCACTCATAGGAGGATGTTTATTGAAGCCCCAATCCAAATTACTTCCCCAAGCAAGTGCTTCAATGGTATCTAAAGGTAAATTTTTATTAGTAAGTGATGGAACAATTGTCCAAATAATCAAATGAGATAAAGCGAAAATAAAAAATATATTATTAATATTTCTATTTAAAACATTCATTTACAATTATTTACAATAATTAAGCTTACTTGACACCCATAATTTGCTGAATATACTCCCTCGAATTCAAATTAAAAGTATGCCTAAAACGAGCAAAGTAAAAAAAAAAGTTAAAAAAGTAAAAGCTAAATCAATCAATAAATCAAAACCAAAAGTTGTAAGTAAACCTAAAGAAATTATTAAAGGTCCTATTAAAATTTCTAAAACTTATATTCCAAAAGAAACTGAAAAATATATGTGTGAAAAACATAAGGTATTTTTTAGAATGAAATTACAAGAATGGAAAAAAGAATTAGTTAAAGCTAATAATGAGGCATTATATAATGGCAGTATGGATGATAACAGCATTTCAGCGGACATAGTGGATCAAGCAAGTTCTTACACAGATAAAAATGTAGAAATGAAAGCAATTAATAGACAAATAAAATTAATTTCTGAAATAGATAAAGCTTTAATGAGAATTAAAGATGATACTTATGGTTATTGCTTGGATACCGCAGAACCGATCGGTCTGAAAAGATTAATGGCAAGACCAGTGGCAAAATATACTATTGCAGCTCAAGAAAAACATGAAAAAGATGAGAAAGTACATGCCGATGACTAAAAAAAATAAAAAAAATAAAAAAGTACATAATCCAATCACTTATAATTTCACAAAAAAATATATTTATTTTTATTACGCTTTTTTTTGGATACTTTTGTTAGTTTTTGTATTTAGCAGATGAATAAAAAATTTGTTTTAATAATAATTATCATTATTGCGATAGAACTTTCAGGACATGGTATTTTTGCTTCTTTATTTAGATTGTTAAATTCAATGAATTAATTAAGGTTTTGGTGGAATTTCATTTTCATTCATAAAAGCAAAACCTTTTTTTTACAGCATCTCTCTCAGAAATTTCTTTATACCAACGGGTCAAATTACTAAATTTCTTTAATCCTATATCATGCCATTCATGTCTAGCGATCCAAGGAAATGTTCCTATATCTGCAATCGTATAATCATTACCAGATAAAAACTGTGCTTTCGATAATCTCTCATCAAGTTCTTTGTAGATTCTTTTAGAAATTTCAAAATATCTGTCCTCGCCAAATTTACTTTTTCCTGGATTATAATGATGAAATTGATGATGTTGTCCTAACATTGGACCTATATATCCCATTTGAGCCATTAGCCATTGATTGATCTCTGTTTTATCTTTTTCATTGTAAAACTTACCACTCAGTTCAGCTAAATAAATTAAGATTGCTCCAGACTCAAAAATTGTTTTATTGTTTTTATGATCGATTATTACTGGAATTTTACTAAATGGACTTATCTTTTTAAAATCTTCTTTAAACTGTTCTTTATTATTAATATCAACTTTAGTGACTTTATATTCGTAACCAATCTCCTCTAACATAATACTAATTTTTTTGCCGTTAGGAGTATTGGCTGAAAAAAGCTCAATCACTTTTTTTTCCAAGACGTTTTAATAAATTTGAGGATGTGGTTGTAAATTCAAATCTGTATTTTTCATTTGGTCTAGCTAATTTAAAACACGCTCTTGCTGCTAAAGCACCTTCGTGAAATCCTGACAAGATTAGTTTTAATTTCCCAGGGTAAGTACAAATATCTCCAATTGCATAAATACCTTTTTGATTTGTTTCAAATTTTTCTGTATCTACTTGAATAGTTTTTTTATCAATATTTAAACCCCAATTAGCTATTGGTCCTAATTGCATAATCAATCCAAAAAAACCTAAGAGGTAATCTGTTTCTATATTTTTAATTTCATTATTATCATGCTTAATATCAATACTTTCTATTTCATTAGATCCATTAACTTTGCTCAATTGAAATTTAGTAAAAACATTTATTTTACCAGATTTTTCTAATTCTTTAACTTGGTCTACTGTTGCCTGTGCGCCTCTAAATTCATCTCTTCTGTGGACAAGATTAACTTTTGAATTTTTAGATAATTCAACTGCCCAATCTAAAGCACTATCACCGCCACCAAAAATTGTAACTGCTTTGCCTTCAAAAATTTTTTTATCTTTTATTGAATAAAATAATGATTTATTTTCAAACTTTTCACATTCTTTAGGTGCAAATTTTCTAGGCTCAAATGATCCAACTCCACCAGCTATTATTACATTAGGTGTTGAAAAGGTTTTTCCTTTACTTGTTTTAACTATCCACTTATCTGTATCTTTTTTAACTTCATCAACTCTTTCACTTAAATGAAATTTAATATCAAAAGGTTTTAGTTGATTTATTAAATTATTTGTTAATTCTTCACCTGTGCACTCTGGAACTGCAGGTATATCATAAATTGGTTTATCTGGATAAAGCTCAATACATTGTCCACCAATCTTATCTAAATTGTCAACTATCTCACAATCAAGTCCAATTAATTTTAATTGATGAGCAGTGAATAATCCTGTTGGACCAGCTCCAATAATTAATGCATCTGTTTTATTCATTACGCTTGTTTAGATGGGATATCTACAGTTAAACCTTCAAGGTCATCTGAAACAATAAGTTGACAACTTAATCTACTATTTTTTTTTGGTTCAAATGCCATATCTAACATATCTTCTTCACCATCTTCTTTTTTTGGTAACTTATCTAACCATTCTTCTTTGACATAAACATGGCAAGTAGCACATGCCATTCCACCACCACAATCAGCGTCTATCCCTGGGATATCATTTTGAACAGCTCCTTCCATAACTGTTAAACCGTTTTGTACATCGATTTCATGAGTTTTAGAGTCATGAGTTACGTAAGTAATTTTTGTCATTGAGTATATATATGTGTAAAAAAAAATAGGGCAAGTATGTAAAACATACTCGCCCTAAAATTATTTAATTAATTTGTATTATCTGCTTCTTGCACCAGCTGAACTTACTGCAGCAGCCCAGATTACTAGACCGAATGCAATTTTGTTTATAAAGTCAGCTAAGTTGTAAACAACGTTAAGTGAGTTAGCATCTACACCACCTGTTAGGTAACCAAATACGTAACCTAATGGGTAAATTGCCCAACCTACTGTAACAATCATTCTCATCGCACCAAAAGCAGTAACAAGAGCCTTGTTTCCACTTTTTGAAGCAGCTTTACCAGCTTCACCTGAGAATATTTCATAAAGAATGTATACCCAACCAGCCATACCGATTATGAAACCAAGTGTAGCGTTGATGTATCCAGCTTCTCCTAAATATCCACCGATTAACATTACTAGTGAACCAATTAACAATCTCCAGAAAATTCCAGAGTTTGCTTTTCTTACAGCTACTAGAATTAAGTAGAATTCTATCATCTGTAGTGGCACAGTAATTAACCAGTCAATATATCTATATACTGTTGGTGAATCACCAGTCATCACCCATACTTCTCTCATGTACATGTAATGGATGAATGCAATACCAGTTACAAGACCTGCAACAGTTACTGACGTTTTCCAGCCAGGAGCAACAGTGTTTCTTTCCATAAAAAAGAAAGCTGTAGCAGCCAACATACCCATTGAAATAATCCAGAAAGATATTCCAACGAAGTCATCTTGAGCTAACATTGTAGCAGATGCTGCGTTTGCTATCCCAGTTACGCCTAATAAGGCTACAACTGTAAGAGCAAACAGTTTAAGTTTTTTCATAAAAAACTCCCTCTTTAGTTAGTTTTTACTTTTTAGTTTATATAAACTAGGCTTAGGCTTCCCTAAGCCAAAGTTGAGCGTTAAATACCAAATATAGAGAGATTATTGAAGACTTAATTATCATTAATTTACATTGATTTTACTGACTTTTTAAAATTAAATACAATTTATAATTTAAAAATCAAAAAAAAAGGCACTATCGAATCAAAAAACCTTATGTCATCCAATTTCACTAAAATTTACCAAGATTCTATCAATAACCCTGAAAAATTTTGGAAAGATGCCTCAGAAGATATCTTCTGGTTTAAAAAGCCTACAAAAATTTTAAATAAATCTAATCCACCCTTCTACAAATGGTACGAAGATGGAGTAACTAATACTTGTTATAATGCATTAGACGTTCATATTGATCAAGGCAAAGGATCTAAAACCGCTTTAATTTACGATAGTCCCATCACAGGAAACAAAAGCAAGTTCACATTTGAAGAATTAAGATCAAGAGTATCAAAGTTTGCAGGTGCGCTTAAAAATAAAGGAGTAGATAAAGGTGATCGAGTAATAATTTATATGCCAATGATACCTGAAGCAGTCGTAGCCATGTTGGCTTGTGCAAGGATTGGAGCAATACACTCTGTAGTATTCGGAGGGTTTGCATCAAATGAACTAGCGAGCAGAATTGATGACAGTAAAGCTAAGTTATTAGTTACTGCATCATGTGGTTTCGAACCAGGAAGAACTGTTGAGTATAAACCACTAGTAGATGAAGCAGTTAAACAAGCTAAACATAAGATAAGTAAGATGATTTTGTTCCAAAGAAAAGATCATGAGGTAAAATTAAATAATCCAAATGAGATAAGTTGGGATGAAGCACTTTCAAATGCCAAAGAAACAGATTGTGTTGAAATGAATTCAAATGAATTCGCTTACATACTTTATACTTCAGGGACAACTGGAACACCCAAAGGAATAGTAAGAGACATTGGTGGTCACATAGTAGCTTTAAAATGGACTATGAAAAATATTTATAATATCGACGAAGGTGATATATGGTGGTCAGCAAGTGATATCGGTTGGATCGTTGGTCACTCATATATAGTTTATGCACCATTGTTCAAAGGATGTACAACTGTGCTATTTGAAGGTAAACCAGTAGGTACTCCTGATGCTGGAGCTTTTTGGAAAATAATTTCTGACTATAAAGTAAAATCTTTATTCACTGCTCCAACAGCTTTTAGAGCAATTAAGAAAGAAGATCCTGAGGGAAAATTTTTTTCAAAATATGATTTAAGTAAATTTGAAAGTCTTTTCCTTGCTGGAGAAAGAGCTGATCCAGATACAATCAAGTGGGCTGAAAATTTATTAAAAGTTCCTGTGATAGATCACTGGTGGCAAACCGAAACTAGTTGGGCGATCAGTTCAAATTGTACAGGAATTGAAATGTTGAAAACGAAATATGGTTCAGCATGTAAAGCCGTGCCTGGATATGATGTTAAGATTATAAAAGCAGATCAAAGTTTAGCAAAACCAAATGAAATGGGAGATATAGTTGTCAAGTTACCTTTGCCTCCTGGAACTTTTCCAACACTATGGAATGCAGATCAAAGATATAAAGAAAACTATATGTCAAATTATCAAGGTTATTATCAAACTTATGACGCAGGTCACATTGATGAAGATGGTTATATATGGATCATGTCTAGAACAGACGACATAATCAACGTTGCTGGTCATAGATTATCAACAGGTGCTATCGAAGAAGTTTTATCTGAGCATCAATCAGTTGCTGAATGTGCAGTTCTTGGTGTGGCAGATAAATTAAAAGGTCAATTACCTATTGGCTTAATTGTTTTAAAAGCTGGCGTAGATAAGGATAATGAAACTATTTCAAAAGAATGTATCCAAATGGTGCGTGATAAAATTGGACCAGTTGCAGCATTCAAAGTAGCTATAGTTATTAAAAGACTCCCAAAAACTAGATCAGGTAAAATTTTACGAGGAACAATTAGAAAAATTGCTGACAATGTTGAATACAAAATGCCTCCAACAATTGATGATCCAGCAATATTGGATGAAATTAAAGAAGATTTAATCAAAAATAATATTCTAAAAAGTGCTTAAAACTTATTTATTTCTAGTAGGAGCAATCTTTTGCGAAGTTGCTGGCACAATGCTACTCCCTGTTTCACAAAATTTTACAAAATTCATCCCAACATTTGCTCTTGCTATCTTTTATTTAACAGCATTTTATCTTTTAACTTTTGTTGTAAATAAACTACCAATAGCGATAGTTTATGCAACATGGAGTGGTCTTGGAATATTTACCATAGCAATACTGGGTTATATCTTTTTCAAACAAACTTTAGCTTGGCAAGCTATCGCAGGATTATTTTTAATAGTTATAGGTGTTATATTGGTAAATACTTTTGCAGGTAAGATTAGCTAAATTTAAGTGGTGTTCCCTCAGGATCTCCTAAAATTTTTCCATCTTTCATTTTTATTTTGCCTGCAATAATAGTTGCTACAGGAGTTCCTTTAAATTCAACTTCATTGAAAGGTGACCAGCCGCATTTACTTTCAATATTTTCATTTTTTATTAAAATCTTTTTTTTCATGTCTACAATGGTAAAGTCAGCATCATAACCCTCCTTAATAAATCCCTTATTCTCAATGCCAAAAATTTTAATAGGATTTTCACAAACAAGATTTATTAATTGTGACAAAGATAATTTTCCATCATTAACGTGATTTAACATCACTGGCATAAGAGTTTGAACACCCGGCATACCTGATGGAGAATTAGGGTATTCTTTATCTTTATTTACTTTAAGATGTGGAGCATGATCTGATCCAATAGTATCATTCAAATTATTTTTTACTGCATACCACAATCTGTCGTAATGAGACTTATCTCTTATAGGGGGATTCATTTGAGCGTATGTTCCAAGTTTGTCATAACAATCAGGAGCATAAATTGTTAAATGCTGAGGAGTAATTTCAAATGTAATATTTCCTTTATGTTGAGATAAAAAATCTATTTCTTGTTTTGTTGTAATATGAAGAACATGAGCTTGCTTTTTATACTTCTCAGCAATCCTAACAATTCTTCTTGTAGAAGACATTGCGCACTCTTCACTTCTCCAAACAGGGTGTGAGTGTACATCACCCTTTTTGATAAGTTTTTTGTTCATATTTAAGATTTCTTCATCCTCTGAATGAACTGCTACAACTTTAGAGCTATTTTGAAAAACTTTATCAATATCTTTCTCCTCTGCCACTAATAGATTGCCTGTTGAAGAACCAGCAAATAATTTTATTCCACAACATCCCTCTAAATTTTTTAATTCTGCTAATTGATTAACGTTGTTGGCTGTTGCACCAAAATAAAAGGCGTAATTGCAATACATTCTATTTTTTGCAAGGTCTAATTTTCTCTGAAATTCTTTAATATTTGAAGTTGGTGGATTGGTATTTGGCATCTCAAATACCGCTGTAATTCCTCCCACTACTGCAGCTCTACTACCCGAATGAAGATCTTCTGTGTCTGTTGAACCTGGTTCTCTAAAATGAGTTTGGGTGTCAATACACCCTGGCAATACTGTTTGATTTTTTGCATCATAAACTTCTTTCGCTTCTTCTGATATCTCACCTATCTTTAATATTTTGCCATCTTTAACCGCTATATCTTTATTCTCTAACTTTCCATTAATATAACATTGCCCATTTTTTATTATTAGATCTAACATTTTTGAGAAAAGTTATTATATTAAAATTAAGTATCAATCAAATATGAATAATAATGTATATATATTAGAAGATAGAGCCATACTTTATATCAATGGCCCGGATGCAAAAGATTTTCTTCAAAATCTAATTAGCAATGACATAAATAAAGTTTCTGATAGTTCTAGTTGTTTTGCTTCTTTATTCACACCTCAGGGTAAATTTTTATATGAATTTATAGTTGTAAAACATAAAACTGGTTACTTTATTGATTGTGAAAAATCTCAATCTGAAGAAATATTCAAACAACTCAATTTATATAAAATCAGAACAAGAGTAGAAATACTTAATTTAAGTAACGAATTTGTGGTAGCTAGTTTTGGATACGATAAATATTTAACTATAGTGGGTTCAAAAGATATTCTAGGCTTTACTTTTAAGTACAGAGAAGATCCAATTCTATTAGATCCTAGAAATAAATATTTAGGTGCAAGATTAATAATAAATTTAGAAAAACTTTATTTATCTTTAAAAAAACTTGATTTAAAAAATGATAAAATTGAGAAATATCATAGTCATAGCCACAAACTTGGTATAGTTCCAAAAAACTTAAATAAATTAAAAAATAAATTATTTGGAATTGAGTGTAATTTTGAGGAACTAAACGGTATTGATTTTA
>CACGWH010000019.1 GCA_902576765.1 uncultured Pelagibacteraceae bacterium | reverse complement strand
AAAATTTTTTTAATAAACTCTAACACAATCCTGAATTTATCTCTTGTGTTAGAGTTTTTCAAATTTGTGTTAGAGGATTTAATTTTAGAATTAATTTTAATGAATTTTGAAAAAAAATAAAAATATTATAAAATTCGCATAAACATTAGGTTTTTTATCATTTTGACCTATAATGAGCATACAACTTTGAATTATGTGTTAGACATTTTCTAAAATTGTGTTAGAGATTCGTATGTTTGTGTTAGAGTATTACAAAAAAAATTATGAGTGAAGAAGATAAAGATAAAGAAAATAAAATAGATCAGGAAGATTCTGCTTCAGATCAGAATAATCAACCTGAGGATGTAGATAAAAAACCAGATAACAAAGATCAATTACAATCTGGAAGTGAATCCTATATGAGTGTTGATGATATTACTTCAATTTCAAAAAATGAGACTAGTGAAAGCTCAAAAACTCCTGAAACTAAAGAAAATGAGACTGCTCCTAGTTCAAACATCGCAGAAACTACAGAAATAAAAGTTAATAAAGAGGAAGAAAAGAAAGAACATGAGGTTATCCATAAAAAAGACGGCAGACTTCACATATATATAAGACAAGACAAATATAAAGGGGAATTAAAATCAAAAAACTGGGTTGGAAGACTTTATATTGATGGCAAACAAAAGATTTCCTCTTCAGGAACACCAAATTTAGATGATGCAATACCAATTTTAGAAAAATGGTTTGATGATGTACACGCAAATAAAGATAAAGAGAAAAGTAAAGAGACAATAACTCCTGAGGAAACTCAAAATACACCTGAAACTGGAACAACATCAGCCACTCCCCCAACAGCTGAGGGCACAACACCACCACCAAGCACCGTTACTGAGGCACCTAAACCGGTTACTAGCCCAATAGAAACTAAAAATATTACATCACAAGATGTTAATGCGAATACTATCAATGAAAATCAGTCTACTGAAAACAAAAAATCTATTTCTGGTCTATTTGATAAATTAAAAAATATTAAATTAAAGAAACCATCTTTTGCAAGTGGACTTAAAATGCCCAAACCATCTGCTGGTGGTAAAAGTAGTTTTAAGAATAAATTAGATAATTTCTTTAAATCTAAATTAGGAAAATCTTCTGCTCAAGGCGAGGAGATACTTGGAGTAGAAATTACGAATAAAGAAATTAGATTAGCACAAATAACTACCAATAAAGCCAATCAATGGGTGTTAGAAAGATTTTACACTCATAAAGTTGATTTACCTGATGATGCAGTTGTTTTAGAAAATTCAGATAAACTTGGAGCAGAATTATCAATTGCAATTCAAAAATCTAAAATAAAAACTCCAAATGCTGCAATTGCTATCCCTGTAACAAGTGCAATTATCAGAGTTGTTACGGCTCCTTTAATGAAAGATGAAGAATTACAAAAAGCAATAGAAACAAATTCTCTTTGGGAAAACCTTGTACAATTAACAGATAACTTAGATGACTATTCAATATTCCATCAAGTAATAAATAGAAATCAAAAAGAAAATACTATGGATATATTATTTGTTGCCTCAAAACTTTCAGACATAAATAGTTACACATCGATCATAAAATCAAGCGGACTTAATCCAGTAATTATTGATGTTAAATGTTTTGCTTTAAAATCTGCAGTCGACCAAATTAATCAAATTTCTCAAAAATCAGAAGACGCAAATTTAACAGCAGTTTTAGAATTTGGTTTAGATGAAAATTATTTAATGATTTTATATGATAATAACCCAATTATTACTGATATATTTTTAAGAGGACAAGACAGACAAATATTAAAATCTTCACAAGTTCAAGAGGAGAAAGAGGGTTTAGTTAGAAGATTTGTTACACAAGTTAAACAAGCAGTTCAAGATTTTGAAACTAAATACGAAAAAAGAATTAGAAACATAAAAGTTGTTTCTGATTTAGAAAATATTGAAGATTATTTATCAATTTTTAGACAAAATTTAGTTAATATTGGCTTTAAAACTTTTGATCCAATAGATGGTTTACAAATACCACAACAACTTGAGCAATCAGTAAATTTACAAAACCGATCTTATCTTTCAACTGTAATTGGCTTAGCTTTTAGAAAGCTAGATGTTTTTGGTTATTACAAATTTGTTACTGCAGTTAAAAATATAAATTTACTTCCTAACAGAAAAGGAATGGTCAAACAGAAGAAGATGAAAGCTATATCCAATTTTGCATTTAAGGGCGTTGTAGGTGGTGTTGTTGGTATTTATTTAATTTTATTTGCTTTATCTTTCTGGAATATTCATAGTTATAATAAGAAATTAGCTAATTATGCTAAAGTTCAAAAAGAACATGCTCTCAAAGCAAAAGAAACCAAAGCAGTTAAAAAAGAATTAAAATTAATTACGACTACTTTAAAATTAAGTAATAGTCTTAAATCAAATAAAGATTTGACTTATAGAATTTTAGCTCAAATAGCAGCAAGTGTTCCAAAAAGAGTAAGATTTGATCAAGTTGATTATGACGGAAGATTAAGAGTAACTATTCAAGGAGTTGCTGCAAGTGATCAAGATATTCTAAAATTTATTAAAAATTTAAGTGATAAAAATTATATTAAGCAAGCATCATTATCATCAATGAAATTACCAAGAAAATCAGCAACGGGAATTACAATGAAAGGATTTAGAGTTTTTGTTTTAATTGATCCAAAAGGTCAAAGTAAAGCTCAAGGATAAAAATGGACTTAAAAAATATAGATTTAAAAAATATTAAGATTGAAGATCTGAAAGAGAAGATACTTCAATTAGCCGATAAGAAAACATTAATAAAGATTGGTATTTCTGCTGGCGCAATAATTATTTTCTTAATAATTTACTATTCAATTCTAAATCCAATAGTTGAAAAAAAGAAAGCTCAAATAGATGACATGAACAAAAAAAAACAGGAAACTGCTAAATTTGTTCAAGAAATTAAAGTTACAGAGAAAAAAATTAAAGATTTAAAACCAAAATATGATGAGTACTCAACTTTATTTCATACTAAAGCAGAGGTCGAAGGTTTATATGAAACTCTAAGTTATTACGCAGGACTAAACGATCTTGTAATTTCAAAAATTGAAAAGGACACGCCTAAAGCAGTTACTAAATCTGAGGCTCTAGAAAAGGCAACAGGAAAAAAGGGAAAAAAGAAAAAGAAGAAAAAGAAGAAAAAAGTTAAACAAAAAAAGGCTGAAAACATGGCCTATTACACAATACCGGTTAAATTTGAGATAACAGGTAACTTTTTGGGTTATATCAAGTTTAAGAGAGCTCTTTCAATGTCGAAAAAGATGCTAAATTTTGACAAGGAGTCTATAAAAGTGGTAAGAGGAGATACAACCGGTGCGATAAAAGTTGATGGATTATTAACTATTGTAGGATTGGGCGATGGGTTTTAAAAAATTAATTATATTTAGCTTATTAGCTACTTTAAGCATTTTCAATTTACATGCTGAGAACCATGATGCTGAACAAAATATAATTGAAAAGGCAAAAGAAATTAATCAGAAAGTTAAAGAGAAACAAGCCAAACAAAAAGCTAATATTAGTTCTGAAATAGGAAAAGAAGAACCACTTCCTTTAAATGATCCATTTGTAGGAGATGCCTCTTTAGGCGGAGCAGCAGCTGTATCCGTAATTACTAATAGCGATGAAGAAAGAGCAGAAATGAGTTTATACAATTTTAAACTTGTTGGAATAATGAATGGTGAATATGAGAGTTACGTATCATTAATTAATGCAACTGGGGAAATTGTTACTTTACAAATGAATGAGGAACTAAGCCCTGGAATAAGATTAGTTGATCTTAGACCTGAAAAAGCAATTTTTGAAAAGGGTGATAACTCTTTTTTAGTTATAAACTTTAAAAACCAAATTAAAGAAACATCGGAGCCATTTTAATGAATTCAAAATCGCTTAAAATCATTATCTCTTTATTATTCTTAAGCTTCGTTTTAAGTGGTTGTGCTCAAACTACGGCAAAAGGCAAAAAAAAGAAAGTCTTTCAGCATGACACTCCACTAATTAAAGAGGATGTTAAAAAGTTAGGTAAAATTGAAGTTGAAAAAAGTGCAGAGATGGGACCTAAACCAGTTGAGGGAGATATTAAGGTCCTAGAAAAAAGAAAACAAATTTCCTCTGTTAAAGAAAAAAATTATTTACTGATACCTGACGAATATACTTTTCTAAAACAAAATGTATCATTCAAGTTTCAAAACCTAGATTATAAAGAAGCCATGGGTTTGATGGCTAAAATTGGGGAAGTAAATATATTGGTAGGTGAAGAAGTTGCTGGTGCTATTTCAGCAGAGCTTTCAGAAGTACCATGGGATAAAGCTTTCAATGCATTACTTGATATGAAAAATTTTGCAGCTGATATAGATGTTGCAAGTAATATAATTAGAGTTCATTCACCAGCAACATTGACATCTCAAGAAAGTTATAAATCTGCAAGAGCCTCAGCTGTTAGAAAAAAAGTTGAATTAGAAAATTCAGTAGAGCCAATAGTTTCAGAAATATTTAGACTTTATTATATAACACCGGCAGAGGCTAAAGCTACTATAACAGAATTATTTACATCAGTCGGAGCAGATACATCTTATTCCCCAATACAAGTAACTGAGGAAAAAACTACAAGATCAATAATTGTAAGAGGTAAGGCAAAAGACTTAGATGTTGTTGATAAAGTAATAAGAGAAATTGATGTTAGAACCAAGCAAGTACTAATTGAGGCATTTATTGTTGAAGCAACTTCTACTTTTGAAAGAGCACTAGGAAACAAACTTGGTGCTGCTTATACAAGAAATCGTGAAAGAATTGGTGGTACAGTTGGAGGTTCAACAGTTGGATCTACAGATGGATCGATTTCCTCGAGCACAGCTCCAGTTTCCGAGGCAGGAAGTGGAGGCGCAGATAGTTTATATAATTTCAATGCAGTTGGTGCTACCAGTGGTATAGGGGTTTTGAAAAGAACAGGTTCTGCAGTTTTAAAACTACAAATAGAGGCATTAGAAAAAGAAGGTTTAGGTAAAACTATTTCTAATCCTAAATTATTTACTTTAGACAACCAGATAGCCACTATCACACAAGGTGTTCAAATACCTGTTGCAGGAACTGATAATACAGCACCGACCTTTAAAGATGCTGCTTTAAAACTAACAGTTACACCAAGTATAATTGGTGATGGAAATGTGCTTTTAGAGGTTCAGGTCAATAATGATACACCAGACAGAACTGACCCTTCAGCAGTGGGTATAAATAAGATGGAAATTGCTACAAAATTATTGGTAGCGGATGGAGACATAGTGGTTATTGGTGGAATTAAGAAAAATGACATTACTGATGCTGCTGAGCAGGTTCCAGGGGTTAGCAAATTACCTGTGATAGGAAAAATGTTTAAAGGTACACAAAAAAGCGATAGGATGAATGAACTTTTAGTGTTTATTGCACCTAGGATTTTATAATGCTTAAGATTAGTAGAGAGAGTGAAATTAATTTAATCAATGTTCTGATAGATCACGACATTATCTCAGGAAAAGATCTACCAAACATAAAGAAGGTAAGCACTGAAAAGAACTCATCACAAATTGATGCTGTATTTGAGCTAAAGCTAACAGACGAAAATAAAATTTTGGATGTTTTAGTTAAAGAGCAAAATTTAGATGTTATCGATTTAACAAAATGTGAATTAACTGATGAGATTAAAGCTGTATTACCATCTAATTATATTAAGATGAATTTTGTTGCTCCTTTCAAAGTGGAAGGAAAAAATTTACACATAGCAATTTCAGATAGCTCAAAACTTGGTTTAATGAGAAATCTTAAAGCTATTACTAAAAAAAATATAGAATTGCATGCTGCAAAGGTTACCCAAATTTCTAATTTTATAGATAAAATATTAAGTGAGACTGGAGATGTTACTACACAATCAATCAGAGCAGATAATGTAAGTAAAGAAAAAACAAAAACATTTGAATCTGATTTAGGAGAGGCAGGTGAAGTTTTAGAAAAACCACCTGAAGAAGATATAGAGGCTATTGAAAACGAGTCAGAAGTTATAAAGTTTAGTACAGCAGTTGTTGCAGAGGCGATCAAATCTGGAGTAAGTGATATACATATCGAACCATATAGATTTTCATCTAGAGTACGGTACAGACAAGATGGTATGTTACAAGAACAAGAACAATATAAACAATTTCTTCATGATAATTATGGTGCAGTTGTAACAAGATTTAAAATCATGGGTAAATTAGACATTGCTGAGAGAAGATTACCACAGGACGGAGCAATCAACTTTAAAATTGACGGCAAGGTAGTTGATTTACGTTTATCTATTTTGCCAACCGCAAATAACGAAAGAATTGTAATGCGGGTTTTAAATAAAGACGCAGGAGATATAACTTTAGAACAATTAAACTTTGAAGATGTTGATTTAAAAAATTTAAGAAAATCAATTCATGGAACACAAGGATTAATTCTTGTCACAGGTCCTACGGGTTCAGGTAAATCGACAACGCTTTATAGTATTTTAAAAGAAGTGAGTAAACCTCATTTGAATATTTTAACAGCAGAGGATCCTGTTGAATATGAATTGGATGGAGTAGGCCAAGTTCAAATTAAAGATGATATTGGTTTAACTTTTGCTGCTGCATTAAGATCTTTTTTAAGACAAGACCCAGAAATTATTCTTGTTGGAGAGATGCGAGATAAAGAAACGGTTGATATAGGTCTTAAAGCTGCTTTAACTGGACACTTAGTATTTAGTACGCTTCACACTAACGATGCTCCAAGCACAATTACTAGATTACAAAACATGGGAACACCTGATTATTTAATTAGTGCTGCTTGTCAATTAGTTCTAGCACAAAGATTAGCGAGAAGATCTTGTAAAGATTGTAGAGTTCCTGACGATGACGTTACGCCTAAAGTATTACAAGATTTAGGTTTCAGTCCTGAACAAGCTTCAAGAGTAAAAGCACTAAAAGGCAAAGGTTGTGCAAAATGTAAAGACTCTGGCTACAAAGGTAGACAAGGTATTTATGAAATTTTAGTAGTTTCAAAACCTGTTAAAGAAGCAATATTACGAAAAGCAACTACTCCTGAATTAAGACAAATTGCAATTAAAGAGGGTTTCCAAACCATGCAAGATATGGGAAGAAGATTAATTGCTAATGGGGAGCTTAATTTCAGGGAGTATGAGCGGGTTCTAGCATCGGAATAATTTAATTAATATGGAAGCTTTTACATACAAAGGTATTTCTGACGGTAAATATGTTGAGGGAGAAATAGAGGCCCTAAATCAAGATGAAGCATCTTTTAAGTTAAAAGAGCAAAAAGTAATCATTACAAATCTAATAAAAACCAAGAAAAAAAAGAGCGAAACTAAAGAGAAAGGTAAAAAGTCAAGCTTTTCATTGTTTGGAGGTAAAAAAAAACCTAAAACAGAAGACATACTTATTTTCTCAAAACAATTTGCAACCATGGTCAAAGCTGGTTTACCAATATTGGAAGTATTGGGTATGTTAAGAGATCAATTAGAAAACCCAGGTATTAAAGAAATTATTGAAGATATAAGAAAGAGTTTAGAGGGTGGTGTGACATTATCAAAATGTTTTGAAAAATATCCACAATATTTTGATAATGTTTATTGTAATCTTATAAAAGCTGGAGAGGCCAGCGGTAAACTAGATGTTTTCTTGTTAAAGATTGTTGAGTCATTAGAAAAAAAAGAAAAAATCAAAAAGAAAATTAAAGGTGCTTTAATGTATCCAGGTATAATGTTTACAGTTGCAATTACAGTTAGTGCCTTCATGTTAGTAAAGGTAGTTCCTGTTTTTGCAAAAATGTATGATGGAATGGGTATTGAACTTCCAAAAGCAACAGCAACCATTATGGCTATGAGTGATTTTTTAAGAGGAACAGGTGGAATGGTTTTATTATTTGGAGGGATTGGTGGTTTTATTGCCTTTAGATATTTAACTACTAAAAATGCAGCCATACAATATAAATGGCATAAACAAATTTTAAAATTACCTGTATTTGGCGATATGATTTTGAAATCACTACTTGCAAGAATTTCATTGATTTTAGGAAATCTTAGTGCAGCTGGAGTAAATTTATTAGAAAGTTTAGAAATTGCAAAATCTGTTAGTAACAATGTTGTTGTTACTGAGGCTTTGGAAAATGTAAAAAAAGGAGTTTTCTCTGGCGATACTTTGACAAAACTTTTTTTAAAAGAACCAATGTTCCCTCCAACATTTAGTCAATTAATTTCTGTTGGTGAACAAACAGGTCAATTGGATGAAATGTTTGGATCTGTTGCAATGTATTATGAAGAAGAATTTGACACCTCTGTAGAAAATATGTCTAGCTTAATTGAACCGATAATGATTGTCTTCATGGGAATTATGATAGGTGGTTTGATGATAGCTATGTACTCGCCGATATTTAACGTGGGTGCTATTATTGGTTAAATTTTTTTGGTTAAAACAAGATGATTAACCCATCCATTTTGATCTTTTTTAAAAACAGCATTATCCATTATTTGTTTAATAAAAAAAGTTCCTAATCCACCAGGTTTAATATCATCTAATTTTCTATGTTTTACATTTTCAGGAACAACAGCTTTTCCTTTATCAAAAAAACCAATTTCTAAATCATTATCTTTAAGTGAAATTTTAATTTCCATTCTATCCGTTGTTTCTTCAACTCCTTTATATCCGTGTTTAACAATATTTTGAGCTGCTTCAGCTATAGCTAAAACTAATTCATCTTTTTGTTCTTGAGGTAGATTAATTTTATCAAAAATTTCTCTGCAAAAATCTCTTACTTCTTTTAAACTTGCAGTACTTACAACAAAATCCTTTGCTTCTGATAAATTCATTATTCAAGGTTTAAAATCTGTTCAAGTTTTGCCATCATAATAACTTTTAAAACAGATTTGCTTACTTCTTTCACAACTACTTTAGTATTTTTTTCCAATGCTTTTTGATGGCTCTCAATTAAAACTGAGATCCCCGATGAATCCATGTATGAAACATCTTTTAAATTTAAGTGAACCTCTTTTCCAGCTTCTACAAGAGGTAAAATTACTTCTTTTGCTTTTTCAGTAACGTCCATATCGATTTCCCCATTAAGAAAAACCGTACTTACGTTACCTTCTTCTGAAACCTTATATGACATAGTGTTCGATAGATAACATATCTGAATATTATTAAAATCAATAAATAAGACCCATATTGGGCATTTGTAGTTGCCTAAAAACAAATATTTCAAGTTTTTTTAGTGTTTACTTAGTGATTTTTTTTATATTAAATACGTTTATATTTTAATTTAAAATAATTAAAGGGAATAAAAATGAAAAATAACAAAGGATTTACACTTATAGAATTATTAGTTGTTGTTGCAATTATAGGTATTCTTGCTGCGGTAGGTACTGTTGCATACCAAGGTTACATATCTGGAGCAAACAAAAGTGCAACTAAATCAAATCACGCATCTGCAGTGAAATATATTGCTGCCGAAGTTGCAAAATGTTCAATTGGTGAGTCAGAAGTTTTCAAAAATGCTGCTGGAACTACAATGGATTGTAGTGATAGAAAAACTGCTGAGACAGTTACTGACGCTGCTGTATCTGCAATGTCTGATTTCAAAAACTCTTTTGACAGTAGTGGTAGTGGTGTAGCAAACTCATCATCTGCAACATTAGGTCAAGTTAGTATTACTGATGATGGTGCAACTGTTACAATTAAAACTTGTTTCGAAGATGGTTGTGCATCAGGTGTTGTAAGCACTAATACAGTTGCTATTGAGTAAATTTTTTAGATTTTAAAGTCATTAAAATTTATGATTACTAAAAGCTCGGGTTTTAGTTTAGTCGAGCTTTTAGTGGTCGTTGCAATAGTAGGAATTCTGTCATCAATAAGTGTTGTTGCTTACAATGGTTACGTAAGTGGAACAAAAAAAAGTAGTGCAAAAAACATGATGCAACAAATTTCTTTAGGCCAATCAGACTATTTATCAAGTTATGGAGAATATTATTTTACTAATGAAGGAGGATCAAGCTGTGAACCTGATCAATCTGGTGGACAAGGAGCTTCCTCGACAGCAATTAATACTAACTTATTTTCTGGTGGACAAATAATAACAGCAGAAACTTCATGGGATATGTGTATTGAAGAGGGTGCAGGAGGTTTTGTTATTAAAGCTACCAATGGCACAGATCAACTAACTTTAGATCAAAATGGTACTTGGGGGGAGAGTTATTGAATTATAGTTTGATATTCTTGTTTTATGAAAAAAGTACTTCTCATATTATTCCTGCTCCCACTCTTAAGTAATTGTACCCAATATACAGCGATGGTTGGACCTAGTTTGACTATGGTTGAAAGTGGAAATATCTTAAAAGCATCAAGTTCTTTATCTAGCTCATTTGCAATGAAAAACATGAAACAAAATTTTGTGACTGAACTTAAAAGTGAAAAAATATGTCCCACAGTTCATTCTTCAGAATTAAATCAAATATTCTTTGAAACTATCGAACACACTGATTGTTTTTACGATCCAATGAGTATTTATCGATAACAGTTAAGGATGAATTCTCAAGAAGTGATAGATATTCTAACAAGTAATATCGATACTTTGTGGGTAATCGATTGTGCAATTTTAGTTTTCATTATGCAAGCTGGTTTTATGTGTATGGAAACTGGTTTATCGAGACATAAAAATAGCATCAATGTTGCATTAAAAAATGCTGCAGACTTCGGTGTATCAGTAGTTATCTTTTGGATTTTTGGTTTCGGTTTAATGTTTGGTACTTCTTACAATGGATTTTTTGGTACTGATTTGTTTTTTTTCAAAACAGATAAAGCTGAGTATATGACTTACTTTGTTTTCCAAGCAATGTTCGTTGCAACTGCAGCAACAATTATTTCTGGAGCTGTAGCAGAGAGAATGAAATTTAATGGTTATTTAATAATGACTGTTCTAGCTACAGGTATAATATACCCTATAGTTGGTCATTGGGCGTGGTCTTCAAG
>CACGWH010000018.1 GCA_902576765.1 uncultured Pelagibacteraceae bacterium | reverse complement strand
TCAGGTGGTGCTATAGCTTTAGCATCTTCTAATAAAGTTTTAATGTTAGAAAATGCAATTTACTCAGTTATATCACCTGAGGGGTGTGCTACTATTTTATGGAGAGATCCTAAAAAAATGCTTGATGCTGCCAAAGCAATGAAACTTTCAGCTAAAGATCTTTTAGAGCTTGAAATAATTGATGAAATTATAAAAGAACCCAATGGAGGGGCGCATAGAGATAAAAATTCGATACTGATAGAAGTAAAAAAATCAATTTCTCAAAATTTAGATTTTTTTAAATCAATGAGCGGAGATGAGATTTTCAATGATAGAAAAAATAAATTTCTAAAAATTGGACGAAGTAAAGGTTTCATGAATAATTTAGAGGATTTGAGCAACTTGAAAATAAATGAGAATAAATTAGAAAAAATTTATAAGTCGAAAAAATTTATTTTTTCATCTGTTGGATTGATTTTATTATTATCTATTTTATTATTTTACTTTTTATAAGGACCCACAACAATTCTTAAATTTTTTACCTGTTGCTTCGCATCTATCATTTCGGGATATTTTTTGATTTTTTTTTATAATCAAAAGACATTTAGGATTATCAATAATATTAGTATTATTATTTTGTTTTTCTGTTTTTTCTATTACTCTCAAATTCATTAGGATAGTAATAAAATCAAGTTTTAATTTATTTAATAGGTTTTCAAATAAATCAAATGCTTCTTTTTTATATTCTATGAGAGGATCTCTTTGTCCATATGATCTTAAACCTATAACTTGTCTCAATTGTTCTAAATATTGAATGTGGGATTTCCAATTCAAATCTATTGTTTGTAAAAAAATTCTTTTTTCTAACTCTTGTGATTCATTTTCACCTAGAATCTTGATTCTTTGAGTTCGAGAATTTTTAAGTTTTTCAGTCATTTTTTCCCTGAACTCTTCATCACTACCTATCAAAAAATAATCGAATTCATCATTACTTAAATTTTTACCTAAAATTGATTTTATTTTGTTATCAAATTCAACATTTTTTGGATTAGATTTTTTTTTAAGTTTAAGTCTGAGTAAATTTTCATTAATTTCATTCAAAAAATTATCTGAATAACTAAAAATTTCATTTCTTGTAATTACCTCTTTTCTTTGAGAGAAAATTACATGTCGTTGATCATTGAGAACATTATCAAACTTTATAAGCGTTTTTCTTATATCAAAATTTCTTGCCTCAACTTTTTGTTGTGCTCTTTCTAATGCTTTATTAATCCAAGGGTGATCAATACTTTCTCCGTCTTTAAGACCTAGTTTTTCTAAAATATTATTCATAGACTCTGAGCCAAATATTCTCATCAAATCATCTTCTAAACTCACATAAAAAACTGAACTACCCTCATCCCCTTGTCTTCCAGATCTTCCTCTTGCTTGATTATCTACTCTTCTAGACTCCATTCTCTCAGTTCCAATTACGAAAAGTCCACCGAGGGATTTCACTTTTTCTCTATTTTTGTTTAATTCATTTTCATTTATTGAACCTTTTTTTCCACCTAATTGAATATCTACACCTCTTCCCGAAATACTAGTTGTTATTATTACTGAACCCTCTTTTCCCGCATTGGCAATAATTTCAGCTTCGTTCTCATGATTTTTAGCATTCAAAATTTCGTGTTTGATATTAATTTTTTTTAGCAGATTTGAGTAAACCTCTGATTTATTGATACTAGATGTAAATATTAGCAGTGGTTGTCCTTTTTTATTTATATCTTTTATCTTATTTATTATTGCCTTATTTTTCTCAGTTTCTGTTCTAAAAATTTGATCATTGAAATCTTTTCTAATCATTTCTTTATTTGTTGGGATCACAACAACTGGCAAATTATATATTTCAAAAAATTCCTCTGACTCTGTGACCGCAGTACCTGTGCAGCCTGAAATTTTTTTATATAATTTGAAATAGTTCTGATATGTAATTGAAGCTAATGTTTGATTTTCTGGTTGTATTTCAATTTTTTCTTTAGCTTCTAATGCCTGATGTAGTCCATCACCAAATCTTCTACCTTCTAAAATTCTTCCGGTAAGTTCATCAATAATCTTAAGTTTCTGATCTTGAATTATATAATCTTTACCTTTTTCAAATAAATGGTTAGCTCTCAATGCTTGATTAACGTGATGTACTAATCCTAAATTTTCTGGATCGTAAAAATTGTTATTTTTTAAAATTCCTGCATTAGAAAAAATTTGTTCAACATTGTTTATTCCCTCGTTAGTTAGAAGAATATTTTTTTCTTTTTCATCAATTTCATAATCTTTTTCATTTAAATTTTTTGTTAATTTATCAATAGCTAGATATTGACTTGTTTTATCTTCAGCAGAACCAGAAATTATCAAAGGAGTTCTTGCCTCATCAATTAAACACGAGTCTATTTCGTCAACAATTGAAAAAAAATGTTCTCTTTGAACAACCTCCTCATTTGAAAACTTCATATTGTCTCTTAGATAGTCAAATCCTAGTTCACTGTTAGTTGCATAGGTAATATCGCAATTATAATTTTCTTTTCTCTCTCTGTCGTCTTGATAATTATTAATGAATCCTGATTTGAGACCTAAAAAATTATAGATGACACCCATTTCCTCGGAGTCTCTTTTTGCTAAATAATCATTTACAGTAACTATGTGAACACCTTTTTCTTGTAGTGAATTTAGATAAGCTGCTAAAGTGATTGTTAATGTTTTCCCCTCTCCAGTTTTCATTTCAGAAATTTTCCCCTCATGTAAAACAATTCCTCCTATTATTTGGACATCAAAATGGCGTTCATTTCTTGTTCTTTTAGATGCTTCTCTAACTAACGCAAAAGCCTCTGGAAGAATTTCATCTAAAGTTTTTCCCTGTTTGATCTTTTCTTTAAATTCTAAAGTTTTATTTGGAAAATCAGAGTCTTCGAGATTAATAAATTTTTCTTCTAAACTGTTTATTTTTGAGACAATTTTGGAAAGCCGATCTAATTCCCTTTGATTGCTAGATTTTATGAATTTTGAGATAAAGCTTAATGGATTTATCATTAGTTTTTGATTTATTATTTACTTATAACCTTTAATATAATTATTAAATAATTTTTTTAAATAGTATGGGTATTAATTTAAGTAATTTTTTGTCGTCTAAATCAAAAAACAAGAGAATGACAGAATTTCAAGATTTAGATCATATAGATGGAGTCTCAATTTCAACAGTAAGCGCAGATTTGTACAAAAATCCAAGAGATGACCTAGTTATGTTTTATTTTAGAGATGGGGCAAATTATGCATCAGTTTATACTCAGTCCAAAATAGTATCAGAAAATATTAAATGGAATTTAAATCATAAATCTAAAAAGATATTTTCATTATTGATTAATACTAGAAATGCTAATTGTTTCACCGGGAAACAAGGTTACAAAAGTTTAGAAAAAATTGCAGATTCAATATCTTTAGGACTGACAGAAAAACAAAAAAGAGATGAGGATATTCCACAAAAAATTAGATCAAAAGAAATAATGTTTGGATGTACTGGAACAATAGGTGAAATTTTTCCTGAGGCAAAAATATTGTCTAAAATCTCAGAATTAGTGGAAAAAATTAAATACACTCAAAATAAATATATTTGGATGAAAGCAGCATTGGGTATCATGACCACAGACACACAGCCTAAGATGGCCATGGAGGAATGTTATATAGGAAATAGTCTTATTAAAATTTTTGGAATAGCAAAGGGCTCTGGCATGATACAGCCAAATATGGCAACTACATTAGGTTATGTATTTACAGATGCGGATATTCCTAATGATTTACTAAAAAAGCTTTTGAAAAAGAATATTTCAAATACTTTTAATGCAATTACTTGTGACAGTGACACAAGTACTAACGATATGGTTTCAATTTTTTCTACAGGCAAAGCAAAACACTCAAAAATTAGAAATATAAATGATGAAAAAATTAATGAATTTGACACTTCATTAAATAAAGTTTTATTGAATTTAGCTAAAAGAGTAGTTGCTGACGGAGAAGGAGCTTCAAAATTTATAACAATTGAAATTAATAATTGTAAAACAGAAATTGATGCAAAAAAAATTGGATTTTCTATAGCAAACTCTCCATTGGTAAAAAGTGCAGTAGCAGGAGAAGATCCCAATTGGGGAAGAATTGTTATGGCAATAGGTAAAGCTGGTGTCCCAATTAACATAGAAAAGCTATCGATCAAATTTGGTAGTTCATATATTTTACAAAATGGAAAATTAAATATTAATTATGACGAAGGTATAATATCTGACTATATGAAAGAAAGTAATATAGACATAAAAATTGATATTTCTAATGGGTCGAAAAGTTTTACAGTTTACACAATGGATTTTACGAAAAAATATATTGAAATTAACTCAGATTATAGAAGTTAATATTATTGAAATTAAAATATTAATTATTAATTAAGAAACATGATTAAATATAAATTAGTTTGTAAAAATTGTGATTTATCGTTTGACAGTTGGTTTGCGTCTTCTCAAGAATATGAAAAATTGAAAAAAAAAAAATTGTTGAATTGCCATAAATGTAATTCAAAAAAAATAGAAAAATCTTTAATGGCTCCAAAATTAATGAATAGATTTCGATTAAAAAATGAACAAAAAAATGAAAAATATAAAAAGATAAATAAGAAAATTAAAGAATATCAAAATTTTATAAAAAATAATTTTGAGTTCGTTGGTAAAAATTTTGCTTATGAGGCTCGATCTATTCATTATAAGAATAAAAAAAAAGACAAAGGAATCTATGGAACAGCATCTAATGAAGAAATTAAAGAACTTAGAGAAGAGGGTATTAATGCTGAAATCATTCCTTGGATTGAGGATAAAAAAAATTAGAATTTTATAAATCTTCCAATATAATTTACTGACTTATCTGGACTTATTGACCATTCATCTTTAAGTATATTAAACTTCATGCCATCAATTCCATCCACTTTTAGATTATATTTTTCAAGTGCATTTACTAAATAATTTGGTTTAATAAATTTTTCCCAATCATGAGTACCAATTGGAAGCCACCGCATGACATACTCTGCTCCAATAATTGCAAAAAGATAAGATTTTAATGTTTTATTAAGAGTAGCAATAAACATAATTCCATCTTTTCTTAAAAGATTTGAACATGATTTTAAAAAAAATTCTACATCCTCAACATGTTCTATAATTTCCATATTTAATATTACATCAAATTTATTTTTAGTTTCAAAATTTTCTGGAGATTTGCAAAAATATTTTATATCTAATTTGTTTTTTTTGGCATGTAATTTTGCAACTTCAATATTTTTATTTGAGGCATCTATTCCCACAACCTCAGCTCCTAATCTTTTCATAGGTTCAGATAATAAACCACCTCCACACCCAATATCTAAAATTTTTACATTTTTTAATGGCTTTTCCTTATTATTTATTTTGAAAATATTTATAATATTATCTTTAATGTATGTAATTCTTATAGGGTTAAATTTGTGTAGCGGTTTAAATTTTCCATTGGGATCCCACCATTCATCAGCTATTTTAGAAAATTTCTCTATTTCTTCTTTATTAATTGTGTTAGTTTTCATTTGAAAGTTGACTTTATATTCAACATGTATTTTATCAATATATTTAATTTATAAAAATAATTTTACCATGAAAATTGTAGTTTTAAAATTTGGCGGTACATCGGTTGGTACAATTGAAAAAATAAAAAAAGTTGCTCAAATAATAGGAAGCTATAGAAAGAAAAAATATAAAATAATTGTAGTCTCATCCGCAATGAGTGGTGTGACAAATGAGTTGATTAGAAAATCTTATGCTATAAGTAAAAATTTTAGCGATGCTGAGTACGATACTTTATTATCAACTGGTGAACAGGTAGCTTGTTCTTTAATTGCTGGACGATTAATTCATAACGGGATTAAATCTCGGTCCTGGTTAGCATGGCAATTGCCAATACTTACGAATGGTAATTACAAAAATTCCAGAATCTACTATGTTAATAAAAACAAGATACTTAATTATATTCGTCAGGGAGGCATACCAATTATTACAGGCTTTCAAGGCATTAATCAAAATCAGAGAATTACAACGATTGGTAGAGGAGGCTCAGATGCTAGTGCTATTATGATCGCAAAATTTTTTAAAGCACATCGATGCATAATATATACTGATGTGGAGGGTGTTTATACAACTGATCCAAATAAATTAGATAAAGCGAAAAAAATAAAAGTTATTTCATATGAAGAAATGTTAGAGATGGCTTCATTGGGTGCTAAAGTCATGCAACCAGTTTCTATACAAGATGCTAGATTAAATAGAATAAATATAGAAGTTAAATCATCATTTAAAAAAAGTTCTGGAACATTAATCACAAAAAGGTCTAATATTATCAATAACAAAGCAATAACTGGAATCTCTTCTACCCAAAATGATTCAAAAATTTCTCTAATTGGTGTTAAAGATAAACCAGGTGTTGCAGCCTCTATTTTCAAACCATTATCAAAAAATTCAATAAATGTTGATATGGTTGTCCAGAATATTTCTGCTAATGGAAGAGAAACAGATTTAACTTTTACTATTAAAACTGAAGATTTAAAAAAAACAATAAGAACGATTGAAAATAATAAGAATATTAAATTTAGAAAATTATTATTTAAAAAAGATGTTGCTAAAATATCAATCATTGGTGTTGGCATGGTTACCACACCAGGTGTTACTTTTAGAATGTTTCAAACTCTAGCGAATAGAAAAATTAATATTCAAGTAATTTCCACGTCAGAGATTAAAATTTCAGTTCTTATTGATAAAAAAAATACAAAAAAAGCCTTAATAGCTTTACATAAAGAATTTAAGTTAGATAATTAAAAAAATGAGTATTAGACCTTTTAGAGAAATTAAAAGACGAAAAACAAAAGTTATTAATGTAGGTGATGTAAAGATTGGTGGCAACAATCCAATACCAGTGCAATCTATGACCAACACTCTTACTACTGATGTAAAAGCAACCATAAAACAGATTAATGAAATTCATGGCGAGGGTGCTGATATCGTGAGAGTTTCTTGTCCAGATGAGGAGTCATCCAAATCACTAAAAGAAATTGTAAAACATGTTAATATACCAATAGTTGCTGATATTCACTTTCATTATAAGAGAGCTATTGAGGCAGCAGAAAATGGAGCTAGATGTTTAAGAATAAATCCAGGCAACATAGGATCTAAAGAAAAAATAAAAGAAGTTATAAAAGCAGCAAAGGATAATAATTGTTCGATTAGAGTTGGAGTAAATGCTGGATCACTCGAGAAAGATATTTTAGAAAAATTCAAGGAACCTTGTCCAGAAGCCTTAGTTGAAAGTGCACTGCGTAATATAAAAATTTTGGAAGATGAAAATTTTTTTAATTTAAAAGTAAGTGTTAAATCCTCTGATGTTTTTTTATCTACAGCAGCATACAGACAATTATCCCAAGTAACTGACTATCCATTACATCTTGGAATTACAGAAGCAGGTAGCTTTTTGCCTGGAAGTATTAAATCTTCTATTGGTCTAGGATCGTTACTTTTAGATGGAATTGGTGATACAATCAGAATTTCATTATCTGATAATCCTGTTGAGGAGGTTAAAATTGGAAATGAGATATTAAAATCTTTAAATTTAAGGAATAGAGGTGTTAAAATTATTTCGTGTCCATCATGTGCAAGACAAGGTTTTCAGGTAATTGAAACGGTAAAAATTTTAGAAAAAAAACTTTCTCATATTAAAACTCCAATCACCTTATCAGTTATTGGCTGTGTAGTTAATGGCCCAGGTGAAGCCGCTATGACAGATGTAGGGATAACCGGAGGGCAAAAAGGAAGTAACATGCTTTATTTATCTGGAATTCAGAAAGAAAAAGTTCTTACAGATAATATGATTTCTAGAGTAGTTGATGAAGTTGAAAAAAAAGTATCAGAATCAGAAAAAAATAACAAAAAATGATTCCACAGAAAACTATAGAAGAATTGATCACGAAACATTCAATTTTAGAAAAAGACCTTTCCTCTGGATCTATAGATAAAAAAAAATTTGCAGAAAAATCTAAAGAATATTCTGACCTAAATGAGATAATTGATAGTGCTAAAAAATATGTATCTTTTGAAAAAGATAAAATTGGTTTAGAAAAAATTTTAGACGACAAAGATACAGATGATGAATTAAAGAAAATGGCACATATAGAATTAGAGGATCTCAAAATTGAGAATAAAAAGATAGAGAAAAAATTAAAATTGTTTTTAATACCAAAAGATGAGGCTGATAAAAAAAATGCCATAATCGAAATACGAGCTGGAACAGGTGGGCTGGAAGCAAGTTTATTTGCGTCTGATTTATTTAAAATGTATGAAAAAATTTGTAATAAAAAAAAATGGTCAATAGAATTAATATCTATTTCAAAAAGTGAAGCAGGAGGATTAAAAGAAGTTATAGCTTCAATTAAAGGCGCTAATATTTACTCTACATTAAAGTATGAGAGTGGAGTTCATAGAGTTCAAAGAGTTCCTGATACTGAAACACAAGGAAGAGTACATACCTCAGCAGCCACAGTAGCTGTATTACCAGAAGTAGAGGAAGTAGATCTTAAAATCAATGACTCAGATTTAAGAATTGATGTTTTTAGAGCTGGAGGTCCTGGAGGACAATCAGTAAATACTACCGACAGTGCAGTAAGAATTACACATATACCGACGGGACTTACAGTTTCTCAACAAGACGAAAAATCACAACATAAAAATAAGTCTAAGGGTATGAAAATTCTTAGAGCAAGATTATACGAGCTTGAAAGATCTAGAATTGATAAAGAGAGATCTAAAGACAGAAAAAATATGATAGGTACTGGTGATAGGTCAGAAAGAATAAGAACTTACAATTTTCCCCAAGGAAGAGTTACAGATCATAGAGTTAATTTAACAATTCACAAATTGGAAGAATTTCTTGAAGGAGAAGCTTTTGACGAAGTAATCGAGTCCTTAACACTTAAATCACAAGAAGAAAGTCTTAGTAATCTTAATTGATATGATAATTAGAACAGCAATTAAAGAAGCATGTTTAGAATTAAACAAAAAAAATATCAAATCTTATTTGTTGGATAGTGAAATTTTGATGTCAAAGGTATTAAATAAAAAAAGAGATTATATAATTTTAAATCTAGAAAAGTATCTGAATCAAAAAGAATTTGATTATTTTAGATATTTGATTGACGAGCGCGCAAAAGGTAAACCAATTGCTTATCTGACCGGAAAAAAGTATTTTTGGAAAGATGAATTTAATGTTAATGAGAATGTTCTTATACCAAGGCCAGAAACTGAGTTAATCATCGAACAAATACTTAAAATTTATAAAAATAAAAAAAGTTTGAGAGTCTTGGAAATAGGAGTTGGTTCAGGGTGTGTACTTTTATCAGTTATGAAAGAGAAAAGAGGTTTTATAGGAGTAGGAATTGATATAGATAAGAATTGTTTAAAAGTATGTAAAAATAATATAAATAAACTTAATCTTAGTAATAAAATCAGTTTATACAAATCAGATATTGACAATTTTAATTATGGCAAATATGATTTAATTATATCTAATCCTCCTTATATAAAAAGTATAGATTTTAAATATTTGGAAAAAGATGTTTCGAAATTTGAGCCCAAATTGGCTCTTGATGGTGGTTTAGATGGTTTGTCGGAAATCAGAAAAGTTATAAATAAATCTTCTGAGCTGATAAAAAATAACGGCAAACTTATATTAGAAGTAGCGTTTGATCAAAAGTCAAAAGTAAAAAATTTATTGAAAGAAAAAGGTTTTTATATAAATAGAGTTTTAAAAGATCTAAGTAATAATGATCGATGTATAATCAGTAGTAAAATTTAATAAAAAAAATGGTAACTTTTAGAAATAATAATAACAGAAGAAACAGTTTTAGAAGAAGTGGTAGAAGTTTTAAGTCTAACGGTGATAGAACTAAATTTTCACCTAGTTTTTCGAATAACGAAAACTTCCAGAGAAAAAATCCTGGTAGAAACAATCACAATGCAGCAAAGCTTATTGAAAAATATAATAATCTCGCAAGAGAAGCTTTATCTAGTGGGGATAAAATTTTATCTGAAAATTATTTTCAACATGCTGACCATTTTACCAGAATCCAAGTTGAGAATCATAATTACAAAAAAAATAAATTTTCTCAAGATGAAGATAAGAGCTCAATTACTACTGAGGAGAGTTTAGGTAACTCTGAAAATAAGATAAAAAAAGATAATTTTGCTCAAGATGAGAAAATTAAAGATAATAAAATTTTAACTGAAGCTAATTAATTTAAACCAATTATTTTTTCAGATTTTAACACATCGAGCTTAATTTTTTTGGTTTCAAATAATTTTCTTTCCTCACCTTTTAAAATTTTACCTGAAGGTAATTTTAATTTTTGAGAATTTACCCTTTTACCATTTACTATTACCTCATAATGCAAATGAGGCCCTGTTGATTTTCCAGTTGACCCTACATATCCAATGGTTTGTCCCTGACGAACCCTAACACCACTTCTAATTCCTTTTGCAAATTTTGACATATGAGCATAAACAGTTTTATAAGTTGAGTTGTGTTTTATAACTACACAATTCCCTCCACCTCCACACCAGCCAGCTTTTTTTATAATCCCATTTCCTGAAGCCATAATAGGAGTACCCGTAGGTGCAGCAAAGTCAGTACCTCGATGCATTTTATTAAATCCATCTATTGGATGTTTCCTCATTCCAAATGGTGATGAAAGTCTTGCACCATTTATTGGAGTTTTCATTAAAGCTTTTTGAACACTTTTTCCATTTTTATCATAATGTCCTTCACTTCCTTTTCTGTCAAAATAATAAAGTTTATTATTTTCTCCACTTAATTTTAAATTTGCAAAAAGAATACTTCCATTTTCTATTACTTTACCATTTTCGTCTTTAAAAACTTCATACATGATTTGAAAGCTATCTTTTTTTCTAATATCTCTTTGAAAATCTACTTGGAAACCGTATATTCTTGCGAATTCAATTATAATACCTATAGGAACATTTTGATCTGAAGCAGATTTATATAGGCTTTGTAAAATTACATTTTCATTATAAATTATTTTTTTTCTTAGTTTAGTAAGTACAATTTTTTGCTGAAATTTATCATTTTTTATATTTCTAGATAAATATATT
Organism: uncultured Pelagibacteraceae bacterium; assembly: GCA_902576765.1. Taxonomy (GTDB): domain Bacteria; phylum Pseudomonadota; class Alphaproteobacteria; order Pelagibacterales; family Pelagibacteraceae; genus Pelagibacter. Next base: position 903 of record CACGWH010000018.1, on the reverse strand, counting down.
TTTTCTGTATTTGATACTTGAAATATAAAATTTTTAATAAAATTATTAGACTGATCTATTGTAAATACTATCTTTTGACTAGTACTTAGTTTATTTAAATTTATTTTTTTTGATAAATTTTTCTTAATTTCCGCTATTTCATCCTTATTTATAAAATAACTACTTAAAATTTGATCAAATGTTTCACCAGCTAAGATTTTATGTTCAATTTTTTTAAATCGAGGCTCTAACGTACTAAAAATATGTTCTATCGTTTTTTTAAGATAAACATTACTTATTGTTTCTTTGTAATTAGAAATAATTTTTTTTTTACTATAATTGTAATAGCTAGTAGATATAATTGTTAAAAAAATTAAAAAACCTAGTATTGAAATTTCTAGATTTTTAGAGAGTTTTATTTTCAATTTTTGTAGCATTGATGTGTCTATGAGTTGAATTATTAGATTAGCATCTGCAAAAAATCAAAAAAAACCTTTAAATTCTTTAATTTTTTGGCCTTTTTTTGATTGTTAATTGCTTGATTTCCCATAATTTTAGCCTATAAGCATCAAACTTTCTCAGATTATATTACATTTTATTAAAATTTTTGAGAATTATCAGGCTTTTTAAGCCCGATTAGCTATAAAAAAAGTTAATATTTAAGAAGAGAAGTGTGGACGGTTAAGGTTACCAAAATTTGTCGTACACACTTCAACATTATATAAATTTTATTCTTAGAATTTATATAGAAGCTAGTGTGCGCCGTTTTTAAACTTGAGAGTTTGATCATGGCTCAGAACGTACGCTGGCGGCACGCCTAACACATGCAAGTCGAACGAAGTAGCAATACTTAGTGGCAGACGGGTGAGTAACATGTGGGTATCTTCCCTTTGGCCTGGAATAACACGAGGAAACTTGTGCTAA
>CACGWH010000017.1 GCA_902576765.1 uncultured Pelagibacteraceae bacterium | reverse complement strand
CAATCAATTATTCCTTTAAAAAATGATGGGGCAATAAGATTAACAGTTGCAAAATATTACCTTCCATCAGGTAAATCAATTTCAGAAGTTGGGGTGTCACCTGATATTGAAGTTGACGAAGAGACAGATGATTTTAGGATAAAAACAGAGACAGATAATCAATTAAACTATGCCATTAAATTACTTAATGGATGAAAAATTTAGAAATTTACCTCTTCGGAATGGTGTTGGCATTGTCGTATTGAACCAACAAAATAAAGTTTTTGTAGCAAAAAGAATTGATAACCCAAAGGATTTTTGGCAAATGCCACAAGGAGGAGTTGATGATGGAGAAAAAACCTATAGATGCAGCTTATAGGGAATTGGAAGAGGAAACAGGAATGAAAAACTTAGAATTTATCAAAGAAATTGAAGGCACAACAATGTATGAACTTCCTGAACATTTGTTAGGGATTATTTGGAAAGGTAAATATAAAGGTCAAAGACAAAAATGGTTTCTAATGAGATATTTGGGTAAAGATAACGATATAAATATCAAAACTGATAATCCTGAATTTTTGGATTGGAAATGGATAGATTTAAATGAAATTACCGAAGTTGTAGTGGACTTCAAACTTCATGTATACAAAGAGCTCAAAGAAAAAATTAAACAAATAATTAATTAAGAGTCTTTAAAACTTCAATTTTTTGATCTGCTAAATATTTAGATTGATCACTTATTTCTGGTTTATTTGATTCTTCCTCTGCGATTTTAATTAAATCTTGAAGCTTACTTTTTTCTATTTCTTTCAAGTTAAAAATCGAGCTAGTTAACACAGATAAATTATTACTTTTAAATTCAACTATACCATCTTCAACATAAAATTTGTCTTCTCCTGATTTTGAGAAAATAGTTATTATCCCTGGTTTTAAGAATGAAATTATAGAGATATGATCTTTTAGTATACCCATTTCTCCCTCAAAAGCTGGCACAATTACTTCTGTAACATCATCTTTTGATAGAAAAGATTTTTCTGGGTTTACTATTTCGATCTTAAATTCTTCACTCATTATGCAGCTGCATCTTTTGACATCTTTTCTGCTTTTTCTATAGCTTCCTCAATGGTACCAACCATATAAAAAGCAGATTCGGGTAAATGATCATACTCACCTTTACAAATAGCATCAAAACCTTTTATTGTTGACTCTAAATCAACAAGTTTTCCTGGAGAACCAGTAAAAACTTCTGCAACGAAAAAAGGTTGGGATAAAAATCTTTGAATTTTCCTAGCTCTTGCAACTACTAATTTATCCTCTTCTGATAACTCATCCATACCTAAAATAGCAATAATATCTTGAAGAGATTTATATGTTTGTAATATTTTCTGAACCTCACGCGCCACTCTATAATGTTCATCTCCAACTATTCTTGGATCAAGAATTCTTGAAGTTGAATCTAACGGATCAACTGCAGGGTAAATACCAATTTCAGCAATTTGTCTTGAAAGTACTGTAGTAGCATCCAAATGAGCAAATGAAGTTGCTGGTGCGGGGTCAGTTAAATCATCAGCAGGCACATAGATTGCTTGAACAGATGTAATTGAGCCCTTATTGGTGGTTGTAATTCTTTCTTGTAAATTTCCCATATCAGTAGCTAATGTTGGCTGATATCCAACAGCTGATGGTATTCTTCCTAATAAAGCTGAAACCTCAGATCCCGCTTGAGTAAATCTGAATATGTTATCAACGAAAAAGAGTACATCTTGGCCTTCTTGATCTCTAAAATATTCAGCAACAGTTAATCCTGTAAGTGCAACTCTTGCTCTTGCTCCAGGAGGTTCATTCATTTGTCCATAAACTAGCGCTGCTTTAGATCCAGGTCCTTCAGGCTTAATTACACCTGACTCCATCATTTCATGATAAAGGTCATTCCCTTCCCTTGTTCGCTCACCTACTCCAGCAAAGACAGAAAATCCACCATGTGCTTTTGCAACATTGTTTATTAATTCCATAATTAAAACTGTTTTTCCAACACCTGCTCCACCAAACAAACCAATTTTTCCACCTTTTGCGTACGGTGCAAGTAAATCAATTACTTTAATACCAGTTACTAAAATTTCTGTTTCAGTAGACTGATCATTAAATTCCGGTGCAGGTCTATGAATTGGCCAACTTTCTTTTGTTTTAACTTCGCCTCTTTCATCAATGGGTTCACCAACTACATTTATAATTCTTCCTAAGGTTTCTGGACCAACTGGTACTTTAATAGGAGCTTTTGTGTTTACTACTACATCACCCCTTTTTAATCCTTCAGTAGCATCCATTGCAATAGTTCTAGCAGTCGACTCTCCCAGGTGTTGTGCAACTTCTAAAACTAACCTGTTATCTCCATTTTTACATTCTAAGGCTGTTAAGATTTCTGGTAATTCACCCTCAAACTTTACATCTACTACTGCTCCAATAACTTGTGTAATTATTCCTTTGCTCATAATCTATAAACTTTCTGCTCCTGATATAATTTCAATTAATTCTTTGGTAATTGCTGCTTGACGACTTCTATTATACTCAATAGTAAGTTTGTCAACCATTTCACCTGCGTTTCTGGTAGCATTATCCATCGCACTCATTCTTGCACCTTGTTCGCTAGCTGAATTCTCTAACATTGCTTTAAATATTTGTGTTGAAATATTTTTGGGTAATAAATTGTTTAAAATTTCGTCCTCATCTGGTTCAAATTCATATGTTTCATCTGATTTATTTTCATCGTCAACAGTATTTAATGGAATGATCTGTTGAGCTTGTGGTATTTGAGTAATTACATTTTTAAATTGGTTATAAAAAATTGTACAAATATCAAATTCTTCTTTTTCAAATTTTTCAATAATTATTTTTCCAACTTTATCAGCATCGAAATAATTTGCATTTTTTGAATTCTTAAAAGATATATTTTCAATAATTTTGTCACCATAAGCTCTTTTTAATTGATCATTTCCCTTAGAACCCACAGTAACGATTTTCAATTCTTTTCCCTCTCTTGCTAACTTAGCAAAATGACTTTTGGCTTTTTTAATTATATTTGCATTAAAACCACCACATAACCCTCTATCAGATGTCATAACAACACATAGATGAATTTGTTCTTTACCAGAACCGGATAATAATTTCGGTGCATTGTCTTTGTCTGATATTCCATTTGATAAATTTAAAATTACGTTATTCATTTTTTCAGAGTAAGGTCTTCCTTTTTCTGCACTTTCTTGAGCTCTTTTAAGTTTAGCTGCGGCAACCATTTTCATAGCTTTAGTAATTTTTTGTGTTGATTTTACACTTGTAATCCTTTTTTTTAGATCGTCTAAACTAGCCATAAATTTAAGATTTAAAGTTTTTCTTTAAATTCGTAATCACCTCGATTAAACTTTTTTCTGAATTCTCCTCAAGTTTACCTGAACTTAAAATTGAGTCTATTATCTCAGGTTTGTCTGACTTACATCTTTCAATAATTTTGTTTTCAAAATCTGCAATATCTTTTAAATCAATATCATCAAGATAACCCTTAACACCACAAAATACAGAGATTACCTGTTCTGCAACTGTCATCGGAGTATATTGTTTTTGCTTTAAAAGCTCCGTTAATTTAGACCCTCTATTTAAGAGTTGTTGTGTTGAAGCATCTAAGTCAGATCCAAACTGAGCAAATGCTGCCATTTCTCTGTATTGTGCTAATTCAAGTTTCATTGAGCCTGACACTTTTTTCATTGCTTTAGTTTGGGCAGCAGAACCAACTCTTGATACAGATAATCCTACGTTGATTGCAGGTCTAATACCTTGATTAAACAGCTCTGTTTCCAAAAAAATTTGACCATCAGTAATAGATATTACATTTGTTGGTATGTAGGCGGAAACATCTCCTCCTTGCGTTTCGATAATTGGTAATGCAGTTAAAGAACCTCCACCATGTTCGTCACTTAATTTCGCAGCTCTTTCAAGTAATCTGCTATGAAGATAAAACACATCTCCTGGATACGCCTCTCTACCTGGAGGTCTTCTTAATATTAATGACATTTGTCTATAAGCTACCGCCTGTTTTGATAAATCATCATAAATTATCAACGCATGCATTCCATTGTCTCTAAAATATTCACCCATAGCACAACCTGTGTATGGAGCTAAAAATTGTAGAGGTGCTGAGTCTGAGGCTGTAGCAGCAACAATAGTTGTATATTCCATCGCTCCAGCTTCTTCCAAAGTTTTTTGAATTTGCCTAACAGTAGATCTTTTTTGTCCGACAGCAACATAAATACAATAAAGTTTTTGTTTTTCATCTCCAGATTCATTAATTTTTTTTTGGTTTATAATTGCATCAATTGCGACTGCTGTTTTTCCAGTTTGTCTGTCTCCAATAATTAATTCTCTTTGACCTCTTCCAATAGGAACTAGACTGTCGATAGATTTTAATCCTGTTTGCATTGGCTCACTTACCGATTGTCTTGGAATAATTCCAGGTGCTTTAACTTCCACTCTGCTTTTTTTAACACCTTTATTTAAAGCTCCTTTACCATCGATTGGATTGCCCAAGCCATCAACAACTCTACCTAACAGTTCTTTACCAACTGGAGTATCTACAATACTTCCTGTTCTTTTAACAACATCTCCTTCTTTAATGTTTCTATCATCTCCAAAAATTACAACTCCAACATTTTCACTTTCTAAATTTAAAGCCATTCCTTTTGAACCATCAGAAAATTCAACCATTTCTCCAGCCTGAACATTGTCTAAACCATAAATCCTAGCTATACCATCTCCGACTGACAAAACCTGTCCAACTTCAGATATTTCTGCTTTTTCACCAAAATTTTTAATTTGTTCTTTTAAGATTTTTGTAACTTCAGAAGGATTAATTTCCATATTATGCCTCTATCATTCTTGTTTCTATTTGTTGTAACTTTTTCTTAATAGAGGTATCAATCATCGTACTTCCAACTTGTACAACTAAACCTCCGATTAAACTTTTATCATAATTATAATTTAATTTAATTTTTGATTTGAAATTATTTGATAGTTCCTCTGTGATTTTGTTTATTTCCTCTTGAGTTAACTCTTTTGCTGATTTTATCTCGGCCTTTAACTCACCTCTTTTTTCTGAACAAATTTCTTTGAAATTTTTAAGAATTTGTTCAACATAAAAAAATCTTCTTTTTGTTATAAGGAAACTTATAAAATTTTTAAATAATTTTTCTAATTTAAAACTTTCTGATATCTTGTTTATAGTTTTAAGTAAATCATCACGACTTAGTGTGGGATCTTTTACAAAATTTTTAAAATCCTCATTATTTGATATTAAATTCAAAATACTTGTTGAATTTTCCTCAACTTGAGTAAGCAAATTTGATTCACTCGCTAGCTCGAATAAAGCTAGAGAATATCTATTAGCTGAAGTGTCAGAAAATCCCTTGTTTTTGCTCAACTTATTACCTCAAAAATGTATGTGATTAATTAAAAATCACGTTTTAATTAACACATGCCCTTTTAGTCTTCAAGTAACACATTAACTAAAAACTGTTTTTTTTGGGCTTTAATTAAAGCTTATTGGATCAACATCAACTGAAAGTTTTATTCCTGGCAAAAATTTATATTTTTGAATTATTAATGCTAAAGATCTTTGTAACTTTAGAGTTTTGGAGCCTCTGATAAGTAGTCTTACACGATACTTTCTTCTCAATCTAAAAATGGGTGCACTCACCGGACCTAAAATTTTTCCATTAATCTTTTTTTTTAATGATGTTTTAAGTTTTATTGCTTCTTTTTCTAATTTACTTTCATTTTCTCCTGTTAAAATTAAAGAAATAAATCTTTGAAAAGGAGGAAGGTCATTTTTCCTTCTTATTTCTATTTCTGTATCTAGAAAAATTTCTGGATTTTTATTTGTAATATCTGAAATTAATTTTGAATTAGAATTATAAGTTTGAAAATAAACAGTCGAAGGTTTTCCTGTTCGGCCTGCTCTACCTGATAATTGATGATATAATTGTAAATTTTTTTCCGAACTTCTCAAATCATGACCTTGGGACGATAAATCTATATCTACTACCACAATACAATTAAGATTTGGAAAATGAAAACCTTTAGAAATTAATTGGGTACCAACTAAAATTTGAATTTCATTATTAATTATTTTTTCTAATTTATCTTTTGAGTTTTTCTTATTCATCGTGTCACTTGAAAATATTTCAATTTTTTTTGATGGAAAATATTTTTTTACTTCCTCAGAAATTCTTTCAACACCTGGCCCACTAAAAATAAGATCACAGGTTCCATTTTTAGAACAATTTCTTTTTAGGTTACTTTTAAATCCACAATAATGACATAACAAGTTGTTCTTATTCTTGTGATAGACTAAATTTATAGAGCAATTTGGACATGAAAAACTATTAAAACATTTCTTACATAATGCGTTAGGTGAAAAGCCTCTCCTGTTTAAAAAAAATAATACTTGGTCCTTTTTTGCTAAATGAAAATTTACTCTTTCAATTATTTCTTTTGAAAGCCAGGATTGTTTTTCTAATTTTATATTGTTTAGATTTAATATTTCATAATTTGGCAGGGAGGCATTTTGGTATCTTTGTTGAAGCTTTGATATTTTATATTTTTTTTTTTTTATATTTTCATAAGTTTCTATTGAAGGAACAGCGGTAATTAAATTTACTGGAATATTTTCAAATGATCCTCTGGATATTGCCATGTCTCTTGCATTATATATAATTCCCTCATCCTGCTTGTAAGATTGGTCATGTTCTTCATCAACTACTATTAATCCTAGATTTTTAAAAGGTAAGAATAAAGATGATCGTGCACCTATTACTACTTTTATTTTACCATTAGCTATTCCGCTCCAAATTATTTCTTTATTTTTTTTACTAACACCAGAATGCCAAATCGCAGGTTTAAAACCAAAAAATTCAATAAATTTTTTTTCAAATTGATTTGTTAATCCAATTTCTGGCAACATAATCAAACCTTGATATTTTCTTTTTAAAATAGATTTTAAGGCTTCAAAATACACTATTGTTTTACCTGAACCAGTTGTGCCTTGTAAAACATGAACGTTAAATTTATTGTTTGAAAAATTAATTTCATTTAAAATTTTCTTTTGATCTTCAGTTAATTTAAATAAATTATTTTTTATTTTGAAATTAAAATCTTTATAAAATTTGTTATCAATTTTTTCTATAACTTTGCCACTACATAAAAGAAGCTTTAAAGTCATGCCTTTAGGGACAATATTATATTCTGCAAACCAATTTAAAAATTCAAGTGTTTTTTTTTTGAGTTTAGGAGTCTCTAGTTTTCTTATTATCTTTTTAATTTTGAAACTTTTACCATTATTTTGTTCAAACTCTTTCCAAACAACTCCTACAATTTTGGATTTACCAAATGGAACTTCGACGAAATCACCAATTTCTAATTTTAAATCACTCTCATAAGTAAAAGGATGATTAAATATATTTGGTAAAAGAATCGGGAAATTCATATTAAGATAATATGAAAATTTTTTAAGAGTGTATCGCTCTTTTATCTACAGATAATGCTGCCTCTTTTACAGCTTCTGAAAAAGTAGGATGTGCATGACATGTCCTAGCGATATCCTCTGAGCTTGCACCAAACTCCATAGCAACCCCTATTTCGGCAATTAATTCTCCAGCATGTGGTCCTATCAAGTGTGCTCCTAGAACTTTATCAGTTTTTTCATCAGCTAAAATTTTTACAAAACCTTCAGAGTCGTCAATTGCTTTAGCTCTTGAATTCGCCATGAACGAAAACTTACCTATTTTATATTTAATGTTTTTCTCTTTTAATTGCTCTTCGGTTTGCCCAATAGATGCAACTTCAGGTGTTGTGTAAATAACTCCTGGAATAGTATTATAATTTACATGACCTGATTGACCTGCAATGTTTTCTGCTACAGCAATACCCTCATCCTCAGCTTTATGAGCAAGCATAGGTCCAACTATTACATCGCCGATAGCATAGATGTTTTTTACATTTGTTTGAAAATCTTTATTAGTTTTTATTCTTTTTCTATCATCTAATTCGACACCTATTTTTTCTAAATTCAAACCGTTTGTATTCGGTTTTCTACCTACAGAAACTAGAACTATATCAGTATTAAAATCTTTTTTATTCCCATCTTTATCTTTTGTTGAAATTATAGCTCCAGAACCATTTGTTTTAACTAACTCCACTTTATGTTGCATGTGAAAATTAATTCCTTGTTTTTTTAAAATCTTCATAAATTCCTGAGAAATTTCTTTATCCATTCCAGGTGTAATATGATCCAAAAATTCAATTACATGCACCTCTGAACCTAATCTTGACCAAACAGACCCCATTTCAAGACCGATATAACCTCCACCCACAACAACCATTTTTTTTGGGACTTTTTCTAATTTTAAAGCTCCAGTCGAAGAAACAATTATTTTTTCATCAAAATCAATTCCAGGTAATGAAACTGGAACAGAACCTGTAGCAATTATTATTTTTTCAGAACTTATTATTGTTTCTTTATTTTTTTCATCTTTGATTGAAACTTCATTTTTTGATTTAAAACTTCCGGTACCCTTAAAATAAGTTACCTTATTTTTTTTTAATAAGAACTCGACACCTTTTGTTAGTATTGTGACAGCCTTATCTTTGCTTTTCATCATTTTTGATAGATTTAATTTTACTTCCCCTATCTCAATTCCTTTATTTGATAAATTTTGAACTTTATGAAACTCTTCTGATAAATTAAGTAAACTTTTCGAGGGAATACATCCAACGTTTAAACAAGTTCCTCCGAGTGTTCCTCTCGACTCAATACACGCTGTTTTTAATCCTAACTGTGCTAATCTAATTGCACATACATAGCCTCCTGGACCACCACCAATTACTACTGCTTGAAATTTTTCTGCCATTTAAATATCTAAAAACAACCTTCTTGGATCCTCTAAATTTTCTTTAATCATCTTTAAAAATGAAACTGATTCTTTACCATCAATAATTCTATGATCATAAGATAATGCCAAATACATTACTGGTCTGATTTTAATTTCACCATCAACAACAATTGGCCTATCAACAATATTGTGCATACCCAACACACCTGATTGAGGTAAGTTAAGTATCGGTGTAGACAACATTGAGCCATAAACACCACCATTACTAATTGTAAATGTTCCTCCTTGTAAATCTTCTATTGTAAGTTTGCCCTCTTTGGCTTTTTCGGAGATTTGTTTAATATTTTTTTCAATATCTGCAAAAGATAGTTCATCAGCATTTTTTAATACTGGTACTACAAGGCCTTTATCAGTTCCAACTGCAAAACTTATGTTGTAATAATTTTTGTAAACTATCGTATCTCCCTCTATTTCAGCATTGACTGCAGGGAAATTTTTTAAAGCAACTACACAAGCTTTTACGAAAAAAGACATAAAGCCTAATTTTACACCATATCTATTTTGAAAATCTTCCTGATTTTCTTTTCTCATTTCCATAATGTTTGACATGTCAACTTCATTAAAGGTAGTTAATAGAGCTGCATTTTCTTGGGCTTGCTTTAATCTTTTAGCAATTGTTTGTCTTAATCTCGTCATCTTAATTTTTTCTTCTTGACCATACTTAATTTTTCTCTCTGAAGGAGGTGGATTGACTCCCATTAAATCTATCAAGTCGCCTTTTAAAATTCTCCCGTCTTTTCCAGATCCTTCAACTGATGAAATATCAATTTTATTTTCTGCAACTATTTTTCTAACTGCTGGAGACAAACTTTGATCGCCCCTTGATTCCATTTTAAGTGGTTCCTCTTCTATTTCCTTTGTAAGAACTAGTGGCGCTTCATCTACATCTTCAACTTCAATTTTCTCCTCAAAAATTTGAGTTTCTTCTTCATCATTTTGTGTTTCCAACTTAATTACGTTATCTTTTTCTATTGTTGGTTTAATTTTTTCAATTTTCTCTGCTTTTTTCATTGTAGAACCATTCTCTGATACAGATCCTAATAAAGCACCAACTTCTACTATAGAGCCATCTTTTGAATTTATTTCTGTCAAAGTCCCGGAGACAGGTGAGGGTACTTCTAAATTAACCTTATCCGTTTCTAATTCTACGATTGGTTCATCAGCTTCAACTGCATCACCTTCTTTTTTTAACCATTTTGATACAGTAGCTTCATTGATACTTTCTCCAAGCACAGGCACTAAAATTTTTTCACTCATTATATGTTATTCAAAAACTTTTTTTATAATTTCTTGCTGTTGAGAAATATGTCTTTTAGCATAACCTGTAGCCGGTGATGCATCTGGACTTCTTCCAATATAAGAAACATTTTTATTATTAGCCTTAATATTATCTAATGTCCATTGGATATAATCTCTAACTGAAAACCAAGCACCCATATTTTTAGGCTCTTCTTGACACCAGTAAAATTTAGCTTTTTTTGCATAAGATTTAAGCTCTTTTGCTAAAGCTTTTGCTGGAAATGGATAAAGCTGTTCTATTCTATAAAATACTAAATCATCTCTTTTTAATTTTTCTCTCGCTTCAAGTAAATCAAAGTATACTTTACCTGAACATAGTATCACTTTTTTTATTCTATCTGGTTTTTTTAGCTTTATAAACCCTTTGGTCTTTGGATCAATTGCGTGGTCCCACAAAACTCTATGAAAAGAATTTTTTTTACCAAAATCATTTAGGTTTGATACACAATATTTATGACGTAACAAAGACTTTGGCGTCATTACGATCAATGGTTTTCTAAAATCCCTATGCATTTGTCTTCTTAGTGCATGGAAATAATTTGCTGGTGTAGTGCAGTTCATCACTTGCATATTGTCATTTGAACACAATTGTAAAAATCTTTCTAATCTTGCTGAAGAATGTTCTGGTCCTTGACCCTCATAACCATGTGGTAGCAACATCACTAAGCCAGAAGCTCTAGACCATTTTCTTTCTCCAGAAGCTATAAATTGATCAATTACAACTTGCGCGCCATTTGCAAAATCTCCAAATTGTGCTTCCCATATAGTAAGTGTATTTGGTTCAACTAAACTATATCCATATTCAAATCCTAGAACAGCTAATTCTGATAAAAAACTATCTACAATTTCAAAATTTTTTTGATTCTTTGAAATATTGTTTAAAGGAATGTATCTTGAATTATCAATTTGATTTCTCAAAACTGAGTGCCGTTGACTAAAAGTACCTCTACCTGAGTCCTGGCCAACTAACCTCACAGGATATCCTTCCTCTAAAAGTGAGCCGAAAGCAAGTGATTCTGCTGTTGACCAATCGATTCCTGAACCTTTTTTTACATTTAGTTTTCTATTTTCAAAAATTTTTGAAATTGTTTTATGAATATTTATTTCATTCGGAACAGTATTAATTTTGTTAGAAATTTCTAATAATTTTTTTGTATCAGCGCCAGTAACTCCCCTTTTATCCTTTCCTCTTTCAGGTTTATATCTAGACCAAGTTCCCTCAAACCACTCAATTTTTGGTTTATAATCTTTCGCATTTTTAAATTGATCATCCAATAAATCTTTAAATTTTTTAATTGATAAATTTAAAAAATCTTTGGAAATTGAATGACTCTCTACAAGTCTTTCTCCATAAACTTTAACTGGAGAAGGGTGAGATCTAATTTTTTTATACATTAACGGTTGAGTAAAAGAAGGTTCATCGCCCTCATTATGTCCAAACCTTCTATAACAGATCAAATCTATTACTACGTCTCTGTTAAATTTTAATCTAAAATCTGTTGCTATTCTTGCAGCATATACTACTGCTTCTGGATCATCTCCATTTACATGAATTATGGGAGCCTCAACCATTTTTGCTATATCTGAGGGATACGGTGAAGATCTTGCAAACCTTGGACTTGTAGTAAATCCTATTTGATTATTAACAATAATATGTATTGTTCCACCGGTATTATGTCCTGGTAATCCCGACATCGCAAAACACTCGGCAACTACACCTTGTCCTGCAAAAGCAGCGTCGCCATGAATTAAAATTGGTATAACTTTTTTTCTTTCTTTGTCTTTATGAAAAAATTGTTTAGCTCTCGTTTGTCCTAGAACAACTGGATTAACAGCCTCTAAATGAGATGGATTATCGGTTAAACTTACATGGACAGAATTTCCATCAAATTCTCTATTTGATGAAGCCCCTAAATGATATTTTACATCACCAGCTCCATCAGCTGAGCCACTTATTTCTCCAGCAAATTCATTAAAAATTCTTTTATAGGACTTTTGGAGCACGTTAGCCAAAACGTTAAGTCTGCCTCTGTGAGACATTCCTATCTTGACCTCTTTTACTTGAGATTGTCCTCCAATTTTTATTATTTGTTCAAGTGCTGGGATTAAACTTTCACCACCATCAAGTCCAAACCTTTTAGTTCCAACATACTTAGTATGCAAAAATTTTTCAAATCCCTCTGCTTGAATAAGTTTATTCAAAATTGCTTCTTTACCATTTTGAGTAAATTTGAAATCATCTGTTTTTTCAACTCTATCTCTAAACCATTTTCTCTCTGTGGGA
>CACGWH010000016.1 GCA_902576765.1 uncultured Pelagibacteraceae bacterium | reverse complement strand
CAGTGGGGAATCTTGCACAATGGAGGAAACTCTGATGCAGCGATGCCGCGTGAGTGAAGAAGGCCCTTGGGTTGTAAAGCTCTTTCGTCGGGGAAGAAAATGACTGTACCCGAATAAGAAGGTCCGGCTAACTTCGTGCCAGCAGCCGCGGTAATACGAAGGGACCTAGCGTAGTTCGGAATTACTGGGCTTAAAGAGTTCGTAGGTGGTTGAAAAAGTTGGTGGTGAAATCCCAGAGCTTAACTCTGGAACTGCCATCAAAACTTTTCAGCTAGAGTTTGATAGAGGAAAGCAGAATTTCTAGTGTAGAGGTGAAATTCGTAGATATTAGAAAGAATACCAATTGCGAAGGCAGCTTTCTGGATCATTACTGACACTGAGGAACGAAAGCATGGGTAGCGAAGAGGATTAGATACCCTCGTAGTCCATGCCGTAAACGATGTGTGTTAGACGTTGGAAATTTATTTTCAGTGTCGCAGCGAAAGCGATAAACACACCGCCTGGGGAGTACGACCGCAAGGTTAAAACTCAAATGAATTGACGGGGACCCGCACAAGTAGTGGAGCATGTGGTTTAATTCGAAGATACGCGCAGAACCTTACCAACACTTGACATGTTCGTCGCGACTTTAAGAGATTAAAGTTTTCGGTTCGGCCGGACGAAACACAGGTGCTGCATGGCTGTCGTCAGCTCGTGTCGTGAGATGTTGGGTTAAGTCCCGCAACGAGCGCAACCCTCACTTTTAGTTGCCATCATTTAGTTGGGCACTCTGAAAGAACTGCCAGTGATAAGCTGGAGGAAGGTGGGGATGACGTCAAGTCCTCATGGCCCTTACGTGTTGGGCTACACACGTGCTACAATGGTATTTACAACAGGAAGCAAGACGGCGACGTTAAGCAAATCCTTAAAAAATACCTCAGTTCGGATTGCACTCTGCAACTCGAGTGCATGAAGCTGGAATTACTAGTAATCGTGGATCAGCGTGCCACGGTGAATGCGTTCCCGGGTCTTGTACACACCGCCCGTCACACCATGGGAGTTGGTTCTACCTTAAGGCAAGGTTTCAAACCCTTGACCACGGTATAGTCAGCGACTGGGGTGAAGTCGTAACAAGGTAGCCGTAGGGGAACCTGCGGCTGGATTACCTCCTTTCTAAGGATGAGTGAAAATTTTTTTTCATTCTAAATAATATACACGGTTAATGTTGACCGTCCTCATTTCTCTTCTTAAGTTAGTGTTTCTCTTGCATGGGGGCCGGTAGCTCAGTTGGTTAGAGCACACCCTTGATAAGGGTGGGGTCGAAAGTTCGAGTCTTTCTCGGCCCACCAAATAAGATCATGGGGGATTAGCTCAGCTGGGAGAGCGCCTGATTTGCATTCAGGAGGTCAGCGGTTCGATCCCGCTATCCTCCACCAAAACACTTAGTTGTATAAATTTGTAAATAAAAATAATAATTAATATCAATATCTATATCCGAACATTAGTAATGTTATTAGCTAATGTTCAAATAAAAAATTTGATTCAGTACAGAATTTTTTTCTGTGCATAAATCAAGCGTTTAAGGGCGTGTGGCGGATGCCTTGGCACTGAAAGCCGATGAAGGACGTGATATACTGCGATAAGTTTCGGGGAGCTGTATGTAAGTTTTGATCCGAAAATTTCCGAATGGGGAAACCCACCACTTTATGTGGTACTTTGAACTGAATACATAGGTTTAAAGAGACAACCTGGAGAACTGAAACATCTAAGTAACCAGAGGAAAAGAAATCAATTGAGATTCCGTTAGTAGTGGCGAGCGAAAGCGGAATAGGCCAGTAGTTTTGATGAAAAAATTTGAATAGTTTGGAAAAGCTAACCATAGAGGGTGATAGTCCCGTATAAGTAATGTTCATTAAAACTCATGAGTAAAGCGGGACACGTGAAATCCTGCTCGAATATAGGGGGACCACCCTCTAAGCCTAAATACTCTTCAGTGACCGATAGTGAACTAGTACCGTGAGGGAAAGGTGAAAAGAACCCCTATTAGGGGAGTGAAATAGAACCTGAAACTGCATGCCTACAATCAGTCGAAGCTCTTTTTAGAGTGACGGCGTACCTTTTGTATAATGGGTCAGTGACTTAATTTATTAAGCAAGCTTAAGCCATCTAGGTGTAGGCGCAGCGAAAGCAAGTCTTAATAGGGCGATTAGTTTAATGAATTAGACCCGAAAACGAATGAGCTTACCATGAGCAGGTTGAAAGTAAGGTAACACTTACCGGAGGACCGAACCAGTTGACGTTGAAAAGTCTTTGGATGACTTGTGGTAAGGGGTGAAAGGCCAACCAAATTCGTAGATAGCTGGTTTTCCGCGAAAACTATTTAGGTAGTGCGTTGAGTAAATAGATGTTTAGAGGTAGAGCACTAAATGGGCTAGGGGGAAGAGATTCTTACCAAACCTAATAAAACTCCGAATGCTAAACATTGTTCCTCAGCAGACAGACTGTGGGTGCTAAGGTCCATGGTCGAGAGGGAAAGAGCCCAGACCACCAGATAAGGTCCCAAAATTATGATTAAGTGTGAAAGGATGTGGAAATTCCTTAACAGCCGGGAGGTTGGCTTAGAAGCAGCCATCCTTTAAAGATAGCGTAACAGCTCACCGGTCTAATAGAGTTTCTGCGCCGAAGATGTAACGGGGCTAAAATCATATACCGAATCTGTGGATTTAC
This sequence comes from uncultured Pelagibacteraceae bacterium, assembly GCA_902576765.1. Lineage (GTDB taxonomy): Bacteria > Pseudomonadota > Alphaproteobacteria > Pelagibacterales > Pelagibacteraceae > Pelagibacter. The sequence continues at coordinate 10,660 of CACGWH010000016.1, read as the reverse complement.
AATTTTTTCGAAAATTGTAACTGGTAGCGGAACGTTCTGTAAGCCTGTGAAGGGATACCTGTGAAGGATCCTGGAGGTATCAGAAGTGCGAATGCTGACATAAGTAACGATAAAAGAAGTGAAAAACTTCTTCGCCGAAAATCCAAGGGTTTCTGCGCAAGGTTAATCCGCGCAGAGTTAGTCGGCACCTAAGGCGAGGGCGAAAGCCGTAGTCGATGGAAATAAGGTTAATATTCCTTAACCAGATGGTAGTGACGGATCTTGTGAGTTGTGAATTCTTAATGGATTGAATTTGCCGCGAAAAGGTCCCAAGAAATAGCTCCATCATTAGACCGTACCCTAAACCGACACAGGTGGATTAATAGAGTATATTTAGGCGCTTGAGAGAATGATGTTGAAGGAACTCGGCAAAATGCTTCCGTAACTTCGGAATAAGGAAGACCCTTTTTTAGGCAACTACAAAAGGGTGGCACAAGCCAGGGAGAAGCGACTGTTTATCAAAAACACAGGACTCTGCTAACACGTAAGTGGATGTATAGGGTCTGACGCCTGCCCGGTGCTGGAAGGTTAATGCGATGGGTGCAAGCTCATTTCTGAAGCCCCAGTAAACGGCGGCCGTAACTATAACGGTCCTAAGGTAGCGAAATTCCTTGTCGGGTAAGTTCCGACCTGCATGAATGGCGTAACGATTTCTCCGCTGTCTCCAACATCAACTCAGTGAAATTGAATTCTCCGTGAAGATGCGGAGTTCGCGTAGTTAGACGGAAAGACCCCGTGCACCTTTACTGCAACTTTACATTGGTGTTAGGAAAAACATATTTAGTATAGGAGGGAGACATTGAAGCAGAAGCGTCAGCTTTTGTGGAGTCACCAGTGAAATACCTCTTTTGTTTTTCTTGATATCTAACTGATAGCCGTTATCCGGCATCAAGACATTGTATGGTGGGTAGTTTGACTGGGGCGGTCGCCTCCCAAATAGTAACGGAGGCGTGCGAAGGTAAGCTCAGAACGGTCAGAAATCGTTCGTAGAGTGCAATGGCATAAGCTTGCCTGACTGTGAGACTGACAAGTCGAGCAGAGACGAAAGTCGGTCATAGTGATCCGGTGGTTCTGAGTGGAAGGGCCATCGCTCAACGGATAAAAGGTACGCCGGGGATAACAGGCTGATACTGCCCAAGAGCTCATATCGACGGCAGTGTTTGGCACCTCGATGTCGGCTCATCACATCCTGGGGCTGGAGCAGGTCCCAAGGGTTTGGCTGTTCGCCAATTAAAGTGGTACGTGAGCTGGGTTCAGAACGTCGTGAGACAGTTCGGTCCCTATCTGCTATGCGTGTAGAAGAATTGAGAGGAGTTGACCCTAGTACGAGAGGACCGGGTTGAACATACCACTGGTGGACCGGTTGTAGCGCCAGCTGCAGTGCCGGGTAGCTAAGTATGGACGAGATAACTGCTGAAAGCATCTAAGCGGGAAACTCACCTCAAAACTAGTTCTTCCTATAGAGCCGTGGTAGACCACCACGTTGATAGGCTGGGTGTGGAAGCGCAGTAATGCGTGCAGCTGACCAGTACTAATAGCTCAATTGGCTTGATTTATGCACTGAAAAAAATTTTTAAGTAATTTTTGAAGATAATTGATAATATACCTCAATTTAGTCACAGTTATAAACTGTTATAGATCGTTCATTTTGCAATAGCACAAAATTAATAAATTAAAAAAATGAGTAGAATATTTAAAAACAAAACTTATTTTATTGCAGAGATTGGTGTTAATCATAATGGTAGTCTAAAACTGGCAAAAAAAATGATTAAAGAGGCAAAAAAAGCCGGAGCTAATGCGGTAAAGTTTCAAACTTTTAAAGCTGATTTATTGGCATCTCCTAGTACCCCAAAAGTAAAATATCAAAGATCCACTACTAGCAAAAAAGAGTCTCATTATGATATGTTAAAATCTTTGGAGCTTTCAGACAAAAATCATTATTTTTTAAAAAATTTTTGTAAAAAAGAAAAAATTGATTTCTTATCAACTCCATACGATCTTCAGTCTGCTAAATTTTTAGATAAAATTGGATGTAAGATATTTAAAACTTCATCTGCGGACATTGTCGATTTAGAGCTGCACACATATTTAGCCAAAAATAAAAAAAAAGTTATAATATCTACTGGTATGAGTAATTTTAATGAAATTGATGAGTGTATTGATTTATATAAGAAGTACTCAAATAAAAATTTTATTTTACTGCATTGTGTTTCAAATTATCCATGTTCACTTGGTTCATTAAATTTGAGTATAATTCCTGAGATACAAAGAAGATATAAGTGCCATGTAGGTTATTCTGACCATAGTATTGGGAATGATGCTGCAATCCTAAGCTTCGGTTTGGGAGCTAGAGTTATTGAAAAACACTTTACTACCAATAAGAATTTAAAAGGTCCTGACCATAAAGCGTCTTCTCTTCCTCATGAATTTAGAGAGATGGTTACCAAAATAAGGTTAGCTGAGATTATGATGGGTAAAACTGTTAAAAAATGTCAGTTAGAGGAAATAGAAATGCGTAAAATTTCAAGAAAAAGTTTAACTCTTAATATGAGTGTGAAAAAAGGGGAAATTTTAAAAAAAAATTTATTTGTACTTAAAAGGCCAGGTACAGGTTTATATTATAAAGATCTAAAAATAATTTTGGGAAAAAAAACGAAAAAAAAATTATATAAAGATGATCAAATTAAATTAGTTGACTTAAAATGAGTGTATACTTCTCAACCGGCGGCTATAAAAATCAAATCACAAAGGATGTAGTAAAAACTTTAATTGATATGGGTATCAAAAATATTGAATTATCTGGAACTAGTTACTCTGAAAATAACATCAAAGATTTGGAAAAATTTCTCAAATTTTCAAATTTACAAATTCATAATTATTTTCCTCCACCCAAAAAACCGTTTGTTTTAAATCTTGCATCGATGGATGAAATAATAGCAAAAAAAACTATAGATCATGTAATGTATGCAATAGATGTATGCAAGAAATTGAATTGTAAGTATTATAGCTTTCATGCTGGATTTTTATGTGACATTAAAATAAGCGAACTTGGAAAAAAAGTAGATAGAAAAATATTACAAAATAGAGAAAAAAGTTTAGATTTATTTATAAATAGAATTTTTAAGATTTCAGAAAAAGCAAAACAAAATAACATAAATATAATGATAGAAAACAATGTCCTTTCCAAGAATAATAAAATTTCTTTTGAAGAAAATCCGTTTTTAATGTGCGATGCAGATGAATGCGAAAAAGTTATCAATAGTTGTCCTGAGAATGTAAAATTACTTATTGATGTTGCTCATTTAAAAGTTTCATCAAATTCATTAAATTTTGATAAAATACAATTTTTAGATAGATGTAATCATTTAGCTGGTGGATATCATTTAAGTGACAATAATGGACTTTCAGACACCAATGAAAAATTTGATAATAAGAGTTGGTTTTGGGATCATATTGATAATCAAAAAGATTATTATTCTATAGAGGTTTACAATGTAAAAAATAAAGAAATTATCGAATTATATAATATTGTGAAAAATAAACTAGCGAAGTGAATTAAAGTGCAAGCTTACTTAGAAAAATTTATTATTCAGTCTCCAGTTAAAATTTCAAATATATTAAAGAAAATTAATATAAATGAAAAAGGTATTGTATTTCTTGTAGATAAGAATTTTAAAATTAAAGGGTCGATTTCTGACGGAGACATTAGAAGATACATACTTAGAGGAGGAAAATTAGAAAAGATCATTAAATTAAGTTCTTCATTAATTAATAAAAAAATTATCGTTAAAGACTCAAAAAGTTCAATAGAGGAAATATTGAACACTTTAAATTCAAAAAAAGATAACAAAGAAATTAAATGTCTTCCTTTGGTAGATAAACAGTTGCGGGTTGTTGACATATCCACGAAAGAAAAAATTAGAGGTTATCCTCTTGCTTCACCAAATATTGGTGAACAAGAGTTAGCAAACATTGTTGATGTTGTTAAATCAGGATGGATATCTTCTAGAGGATCTTATATTTCTGAGTTTGAAAAAAAATTTGAAAAATATTTAGGTGGGGGGAACGCAATAGCACTAACTAATGGAACTAATGCTCTTCAGATAGGTTTGATGGCACTTGGAATTAGAAAAGGCGATGAGGTAATTTTACCCAATTTTACTTTTGGTGGAACTATAAATGCTATTTTAAATGCTGGTGCCGTTCCAGTTATAGCAGATGTTTGTAAGAATAATTGGACTTTAAATTCAGCTAATGTCCAAAAAAAAATAACAAAAAAAACTAAAGCAATTATGCCAGTACACATATACGGCCAACCTTATGAAGTTTCTAGCTTAAAAAAAATAGCAAAAAAAAATGATTTATTAATAATAGATGATTGTGCAGAAGCGATAGGAGCAAAATATAAAGGCAAAATAGTTGGTTTAGAAAATGATTGTTCATGTTTTAGTTTTTTTGCAAATAAAACAATTACAACTGGTGAGGGGGGTATGGCAGTATTTAAAAAAAAAATACATGCTGACAAAGCGAGGATATTGATTAATCAAGGTTTGTCAAAAAACACAAAGTACTATCATGAGTATGCTGGTTCAAATTTTAGAATGACAAACATGCAAGCTTCGATCGGAGTAGCTCAACTCAACATAATTAACAAGTTATTAAAGATTAGGAAAAAAGTATTTAAAATTTATAATAATTTTTTTTGCAAATATTCATATTTGACTTTGATACCTAATAATAGTTGGTCAGAAAATTCTTATTGGTTATATACTTTGGTAATTAATAATATAGGTCAAAAAAAAAGAGATAAATTAATTTCAAATTTACAACAATTAGGAATTGAATGTCGTCCTGGTTTTTATTCTTTAAATAAAATGAAACCATTTAAGAGATATGCAAAAGGTAAATTCTATAACTCAAATTATTTATCTGAAAATTCACTAAGTCTTCCAACAACAAATTTAACTAAAAAAGATCAAGAATACATAATAAGAAAGTTTTTAGATGAGTATAAAAAAATAAAATGAAAAAAAAATTGAAGATAGTCGGATCAGGTTCTCATTGTAAGGTTATTATAGATTGTGCTTTAAGTAACGGTTATAAAATAGAATGTATAATAGATATTAATTCAATTAAAAAAACTAATGAAAAAATTTTTGGAATTCCAGTTGAAAATAAGAACACGATAAAAAAAATTAAAAAGAATGATTTAGTTTTTTTAGCAATTGGAGACAATAAAATAAGATCATATTATTTCAAAATTTTAAAATTAAAATTAGTAAAGTTTATAAATCTCATATCAAAAAATAGTTTTGTATCGCGTCATGCAATTCTTGGTGATGGTATTTTAATTAATAATAATTGTATAATAAATGCTGGTTCAAAAATTAACAATAATTGCATTATAAATTCTGGAGCAATAATTGAACATGATGTGAAAATTGGAAAAAATTCACATATTTGTCCTGGTGTTATAATTGGAGGAAATACCTTAATCGGCCAAAATTGTTTTATTGGTCTTGGTTCAAAAATAATCGATAAGATTAAAATTGGTTCAAATACAACATTAGGATCAGGAAGTTTGGTAATTAAAGATATAAAATCTAACCAAATATTTGCAGGATCTCCTGCTAAAAAAATAAGCTAATTCATAAAATGGAAATCAAAAAAAAAAATGTTTTAAAAATGTATAATCTGCCAAAAAAAGTTTTTTTTTGTAAGAAATGCACTATCTCTAATCAAAGACCAAGAATAAGATTTAACTCAAAAGGTGTCTGTTCTGCATGTCAATTTGCTGAATTTAAAAGAAAAAAAATAAACTGGAAAAAAAGAGAAGAGGAACTTTTAAGGCTTCTTGACAAGCATAGAAGCAAGACAAATAAAAATGATATAATAGTTCCGTGTAGTGGAGGTAAAGATGGTAGTTGGGTTGCTCATCAACTTAAATTTAAATATGGAATGAATCCATTATGTGTTACTTGGCGACCAATAGTTCCCTCAACAATTGGAAAAAAAAATCTTAGAAATTTTATAAATATTGGTTTTGACCATATTTTAGGAGAGCCAGATGCTAGTACTTTGAGAAATTTGACATCACTTTCATTTAATTTTTTAGGAGAGCCATTTCAACCTTTTATTTATGGTCAATATAATTATCCTGTAAAAATTGCTGTAGAAAACAATATTTCTATTATGATGTATGGAGAAAATGGTGAAGTTGAGTATGGAGGAGATATGACCTATGCTTTTAAACCTTATAATGACTTTAAAATAAGGGATAAACATTATTTTTCGAAAATATTACCTAAGCATTGGAAAAAATATAAGATTGACCCTATCAAGTTAAAAGAATTTGAACCTCCCTCAATAAATGCGGTAAAAAAAAACAAAACTCAAATGCATTTTTTTGGTTATTATAAGTTTTGGGACCCACAAGAAAATTTTTATTATTGTCAAAAAAATACAAATTTTGAGGTAAATCCTAATAGAACAGAGGGAACATATTCAAAATATGCAAGTTTAGATGATAAGTTGGACGGATTTCATTATTACTTGATGTTTATTAAATTTGGAATTGGAAGAGCTACAAGTGATAGTGCGCATGAAATTAGAGATGGTAAAATTTCTAGAGAAGAAGCGGTTTATCTAGTAAAGAAATATGACGGTGAATTCCCAAAAAAATACTATAAAATTTTTTTAGAATATTGCAGACTCAATGATGAAAAGTTTGAAAAAATTATAGACAGTTGGAGATCACCGCACATATGGAAAAGAAATAATGGTAAATGGGAATTGAAAAACACAGTTTGGAAAGATTTATAAAAATAATAAATGTCTAAAACTTTTAGAATAATTGCTAAAATAGATGTAAAATCGTCTTTCGTTATAAAGGGAATAAACTTTGAAGGTATGAGAAAAATTGGCAATGCAAAATTTTTTGCCAAAAAATACTTTAAAGCTGGTGCAGATGAATTAATTATAAATGATGTTAATGCAAGCTTATTTGGTAGAAGTACAGCGCTTAATCTACTTAAATCATGTTGTAAAGATATTTTTATACCAGTAACGCTTGCAGGAGGTTTAAAAAATATTGATGATGTTAAAAAAGCTCTTGAAAGTGGCGCAGATAAAGTTGCAATAAATACAGCGGCTGTGAAAAATAATTCAATAATAAAGGATGTTGCTCAAATGTTTGGAAGTCAAGCATTAATAATTTCAATTAATGCAAAAAAAATTTCGCATAATAAATGGGAAGTTTTTATAGATAAAGGCAGGGAAGAAACTGGTTTGGATGTTTTAAAATGGGCCAAATTTGCTGAAAGATCAGGTGCAGGCGAAATTCACATCAATTCTATAGATAATGATGGCACTTTTAATGGTTTTGATTATGATTTAGTTAGAAAAGTATCCAAAATTGTAAAACTCCCACTGGTTATTGGAGGAGGTTTGGGTAGCATTGAACACATAGACAAGCTTTTAAAAATAGAAAATATCGAAGGTATATCTGTTTCATCAGCATTACATTATAAGAAATTATCAATTAAGAATATTAAACATCAAATAAAAAAAAATAATTTCAATGTAAGGAATTGAATATTTAAATGAATCGTACAGCAATAATTAACTATGGAGTAGGAAATGTTCTTTCAATAAAAAGATCACTAGATTACTTAGGCATGAAATCTATAATCACTAATGATAAAAAAAAAATTAAAGACTGTTCTCATTTGATTTTGCCTGGTGTAGGTGCTTTTTCATCTGCCATGAAATTATTAAAAGAGGGAGGATTAGATCAAGTTATAAAAGATTTTGCAAACACAGGAAAACCAGTTTTAGGAATTTGTCTAGGTATGCAATTACTATTTGAGGAAAGTTATGAGTTTGGAAAATGGAAAGGTCTAAACATTTTGCCTGGCAAAGTTACAAAAATAAATATTAAAAATGAAAATATTCCAATAGTTGGATGGTTTAAAATAAAATCAAAAAATAAAAATTTTCTTGAAAAATATGATGGAAAATACTTATATTTAGTTCATTCATATGAATGTAGACCAAAAAGAAAAAAAGATGAAATTGGCATATATAGAATTAATAAAAATAAAATTTTATGTGCTGTAAAAAATAAGAATATTTTAGGATTTCAATTTCATCCAGAAAAAAGCTCATTTGATGGATTACAAATATTAAAGGATTTTTGCAATTTATAATATGAAATTACTTGGTATTGTATTAGCTCGAAAAAATTCTCAAAGATTAAAAAATAAGCATCATTATATTATTCAAAATAAAAAAATGATCTACCATACATTTGATTTGTTAAATAAATCAAAAAAATTTTTTATTGATGTAATAGTGAGTTCAGATGATGAGAAAATTTTAAATGCAAAAAAAAAATACTCAAAATTCATTTTTTTTAAAAGACCAAAATACTTGTCACTGAGTAAAACAAAGTCATATCAGGTCATAAGATATGTTTATAAATGGTATCTGAAAAAATATGGAAATATAGATGGTATTTTTGTTTTTCAACCAACATCTCCTTTGAGAACTAAATTAACAATCAACAAAATTATCTATTTGTTTAAAAAAAATAAAATGAAAAAATCTATAGTATCTGTAAGTCCAATTAGTGAACACCCTGAATGGATGTTAAAAATAAAAAAAGGTAAAATTATCCCAAATGTAAATTTCAAAAGTTTCTCAAATATGTCGCAAAAATTAGAAAAATTATACAAAATCAATGGATTGGGTTATCTTATCACTCCAAAAGATATTATAAGTCAAAAAACTCTTATTCCTGAAAATTCTATTCCCTGTATCTCGAATTCTCAATTTGAAAATATAGATATAGATACCAAAGAGGATTTAATTAAAGCAAGATTATTTTCAGATTATATAAAAAAAAATAATTAATATGTTAAAAAATTTAAATTACTATTTTCAATCTATTCCACTTAAAAATAGATTTCATTTAGTTGTAATTTTTTTAGGATTACTGCTTGTAACGTTATTAGAAATGTTTAGTCTTGCGGCTATACCAGGTTTTGTTGCGGTAATAATAGATACTGAAAATTTAGCGAAATTCATTCCTATTGAATTTATTTTAAATTTATTAAGTGAATATGATAAAAATTCACTAGTAGTCATTTTTTCAATTTTGATTTTATCTTTTTTTATATTGAAAAATATATTTATTTTTGTTTTCATTTACTTTGAGAATTATGTTTATTTTACTCTTGGTGTTTTCTTCTCAAAAAATATTTTTCTTAAATACCAATATGATGAATATGAGAAATATTTAGACATCAATTCACCAGTCATAATAAGAAATTGCATAGATATAGTTAACAACCATGTTGCATTTATAAAATCTGTTATAGATTTATTTAAAGATATTTTTCTTCTTATTGTAATTTTTAGTTTAGTTATTTTTTTTAGCAGTATAGAAACTTTTTATATACTTTTAGTCTTGATTATCTTTACTGGATTTTATTATTACTTTGTAAAAAAAAAACAAAATAAGTATGCTACACAAATTGAAAATAATAGACTTGATCAAATTAAATTAATCGAGTCTTTCTTTGGTGCTTTTAAAGATATTAAACTTTTTAATTTAGATAAAGTAATAAATTCAAATTTCACCAAAACAACTCTTCTAAAATTAAAATTTAATATGAAATCCTTAGTGATAAATGCTACACCAAGGTTGTTCATTGAAGTAATTGGAATAGTGTTTATTTTTTCACTTATTTTTCAAATTTCCCAAAATAACACGGATATTAAAATGGTTTTTCCAACTTTGGCTCTTTACGTTGCTTCAATTATTAGATTAATACCTATCTTCTCTTCTTTAACAAAAAATATTTCAACTTTTAATTATTTTAAAGTTTCGTCAAATATTTTATTAAAGGAACTTAATGAAAGTTTATATCCAAAGATTATTGACCAAAACAAAATTGAAAAAAATGTTTTTTTAAAAAAAGAAAACAAGGATAAGATCTTAAATATAAAAAATATAAGTTTTAAATATCCTAAAACTGAAAAATTTACTCTTAGAGATGTAAATTTTGAAGTAAATAAAAGTGATTTTGTTGGGATATTTGGAAAGTCTGGGAGTGGTAAAACTACACTCATAGATTTAATGACAGGTTTTTTAAAACCTTCCAATGGGACGATTTATGCTTTCGGTAAAAACATTCGAGAAAATGTACAAGCATGGCAAAATTGTTTAAGTTACGTTGGTCAAACATCATATTTATTAGATGCTTCTATAGAGGAAAATATAGCGTTCAATTTTAATAAAGATAAAATAGATTACACAAAGATTAATAAAGTACTAGAACTGTCAGAACTAAATGACTTTATCAATACACTTCCTCAAGGTATTAAAACACAAATTGGAAATAAGGGGGTGAAAATTTCAGGAGGACAAAGACAAAGAATATTAATTGCAAGAGCATTATTTAAAAACTCAAATGTAATTATTTTGGATGAAGGAACAAATGCTATAGATTTGAAAACAGAATTAAAAATATTAGAGAATCTATCAAATGATAAAAACTCTGTAAAAATAATTGTAAGTCATAGAAAAGAGTCTATTTCTAAATGCAATAGACTCTTT
>CACGWH010000015.1 GCA_902576765.1 uncultured Pelagibacteraceae bacterium | reverse complement strand
GAGGTATTTATTTTAACAAATTAATTAAAAAAAATTTAAATGGAATATAAGAAATCTATAAATAGTTTTTATTATGAATGGTGGAAAAATATTGATAAATTTCTATTTTTTTTAATTACATTGTTATTTTTTACAGGATTGTTTTTTTCGCTTGTATCTACCTCATTGATAGTATCTGATAAATTAGATACGAACGATTATTCGTTCTTTTTTAAGCATTTGGTTTTTATCTTACTTGCGATGTTTATAATTGTTGTTATTTCATCGATTAATCAACAAAAACTTTTAAAATTTTCTATTTTTATATTTTTATTCTCTATTTTTTTTTTAATTTTAGTTCCTTTTGTAGGCGTAGAAGTTAAAGGATCTAAAAGGTGGTTAGATATTTATTTTTTACCAAGATTTCAACCAATTGAATTAGTAAAGCCGTTTCTAATAATCTTAATCAGCTTAATTCTTTGTAATCAAAAATATACCAATATTTATTTGAAATATTCCATTTCTTTTTTTGTAACTTTAGCAATTGCATTATTTTTAGCTGCTCAACCAGATATAGGACAAACTCTTTTGGTGTTTTTAAGTTGGTCAATTTTAATTTTTACCTCTGGTATTAATTTAATTTTTTTAGGAATATTATTTGTATTGTTAATTTTTATTTTTTTATATTTGATTTTTTTTTGTTCAAAAGTTTGAATACATTAAGGATAGATTATTTTCTTTTTTTGACCCCTCAACTGGTACTCATAATTTTCAATCAGATAAAGCAATAGAGGCTATTATAAGCGGTGGTTTTTTTGGTAAAGGTATTGGAGAGGGAACTTTGAAAAATCGAGTACCTGAGGCTCACACAGATTACATAATCTCTGTAATTTCTGAGGAATTTGGTGTAATTGCAATAATTTTAATTTTATTGATGTTTTTAGTGTTTATCTATTCAGTTTTTAAAAAAGTTTATTCTGAAAATGATGAAAAAATTAAATTAATTTTAGTTGGATGTATAAGTTTAATTCTAATGCAAGCAACGATCCACATTGGAGTGAACATCAGATTATTTCCCACAACAGGAATGACACTCCCTTTTATAAGTTATGGTGGTTCATCTATCGTAAGTGTTTCGATTATTTCAGGTATAATTTTAAATTTAACAAAAAGAAAAATCAAATAGATGAAAAAAAATTTTCTAATATCTACTGGTGGTTCAGGAGGTCATGTAATTCCTGCAATGATTTTATATCAACATTTATCAAAAGAAACTAATGTAATTATATCAACTGATAAAAGAGGATTAAGGTATCTAGATAAAGATAATCTACCAGTTGAAGTAATAAATACACCAAACCTAAATAACATTGTTATGTTTCCAATAAACCTATTTATAATATTATTTTTAATAATAAAATCTTACTTTTTGTTAAAACAAAAAAAAATAGAAAAAACCTTCTCGACTGGTGGATATATGTCTGTACCTTTGATTTTAGCTGCAAAATTTTTAAGAATAGATATTTATTTGATTGAGCCCAATCAGGTTTTAGGGAGATCAAATAGATATTTTTTAGAATCGTGTAAAAAAATATTTTGTTATTCAGATGAAATTAAAAATTTTCCAAATATGCATAAAGACAAAATAATCAAAATTAATCCCCTTGTAAGAGAAAATATCTACAATGTAGAAAAAAATTTTGAAAATAAAAAAAAATTTAATATTTTAGTTATTGGGGGGAAGTCAAGGAGCTAGTTTTTTTGATAAGGATTTAAAAAAAATTCAATAATCAATATTTCAAAAAAAAAAATAATTAAAATAATTCATCAAACTAGTGAAAAAAATATTTCAAGTTTGAAAGATTTTTATTCAGATAACAATATTGAAAATATAATTTTTAGTTATAAAAAAGATTTAGTAGACATCATTAAGGAGGCAGATCTATGCATCACAAGAGCAGGCGCTTCAACTTTAGCTGAATTATCAGTTTTGAATATACCATTTATTGCGGTACCTTTGCCTACATCAAAAGATAATCATCAACTTGAAAATGCAAATTATTATAAAAAAAAAGATTGTTGTTGGATATTAGAACAAAGTAGTTTTAAAGAGAAAATTGAAGAAACTTTAAATGATATAATTGAAGAAAAAAAAGATTATTTAAAAAAAAAGAACAATTTAAAGAAATTAAATTATCAAAATACTTGGATAAATGTTAATCAAAAGATATTAAAAAGTTTAAATGAAAATTGAATTAGCTAAAAAAGAAGTCATTCATTTTATCGGTATTGGAGGAATAGGAATGAGTGGACTTTCTTTGATTATGAAAGGAAAAGGATTTAAAGTTCAAGGTAGTGATTTATCTTTAAATAAAAATATTGAGAGATTAAAAAAAGAAAAAATAAAAGTTTTTTTAGGTCATAAAAAAAAAAATATAAAAGATTCAACAATTATTGTAATTTCATCAGCAATTAAGAAAAATAACTCAGAACTTATCGAGGCAAAAAGAAAAAATTTACCAATAATTACTAGAGGACAAATGTTAGCTCATATAGTCTCTTTAACAAAAAACATAGTGATAGTTGGTTCTCACGGCAAAACTACTACAACTTCATTAGTGGCTTCAATTTTTCAAAAAACAAAATTAGATCCAACAATTATTAATGGCGGAGTTATAAATTCTATTGAGAGTACAGCAAAATTAGGAAAAAGTGATTGGTCCATATTAGAAGCAGACGAATCTGATGGAAGTTTTATTCATATTCCCCCAACTTATTCTATTATCACTAATATCGATAGAGAACATATGGATTTCTATAATTCTATGCAAGATTTAAAAAAATATTTTATTCGCTTTATTGAAAAAGTTCCCTCATTTGGAAAGTCATTTATATGTATTGATGATAAAATCAATAATGATTTGATAAAAGTATTAAAAACTAAAAATTTCTATACTTACGGGATTAATTCTAAATCAAATTTTTTAATTAAAAATATTAAACAAAACATAAAATTTTCTGAATTTGATTTAGAAGTCAATTTACCAAACAAAAAAAAGTTGATTATTAAAAAAATTAGAATTCCTTTGCTTGGCATCCACAATATAAGGAATTCTGTAGGAGCTGCAGCTGTAGCATTAACAGTAGGAATTTCTACTTCGCAAATTAAAAAAGGTTTATTAAGTTTTAAGGGCGTACAAAGGAGATTTAATAAAATTTTTTCTTATAACAATATAGATTTTTATGATGATTACGCTCATCATCCAACAGAAATAAAGTTTGTTTTAGATGGTGTAGAAAAGGTTTATAAGAAATACGAAAAAGTTTGTATTTTTCAACCTCATAGAGTTTCAAGATTAAAAGATTTGAGAAAAGAATTTTCTTTTGCTTTTAAAAAAGCTAATACTGTCATTTTATGTCCAATTTATACTGCCGGAGAAAAGATACAATTAGGTTTTAACTATTTAAATTTTGCAAAAGATATTATCAAAAATTCAAAAGTTAAACTTTTTATAGTTAATGATAATTATCAATTAGCTAAATTTTTAAAAAGTAATATGTATGGTAATAAGATAGTTATTGGTATGGGTGCCGGTACAATTTCAAATTGGATAAGAAAACTACCAGATTTAATGTGATGGAAATAAATCAACTTAAAAATCTTTTAGATGAATTTGGAGACAATGTAATATTTGAATATGATCTCAAGAAAAAAAATTGGTTTAACATAGGAGGTAAATCAAAAGTTTTTTATAAAGCGAATAATTTAAAAGAATTAATAAACTTTTTAAAAAAAGTAGCAGACAAAGAAAAAATTTTTATTTTAGGTGCTGGATCTAATACTTTGATAACTGATAATTTGTATGATGGTATAGTTATTAAATTGAGTAAAGATTTTAATAATATCTCATTATTTAAGGATGATATTATAATAGCTGGAAGTGGAGTTTTAGATAAAACTTTGTCTGACTTTGCAATGAAAAACAATTTAAGTGGTTTTGAGTTTTTATCTTGTATTCCAGGAACTATAGGAGGTGGGATAAGGATGAATGCAGGTTGCTTCGGAAATGAATTTAAAGATATTTTATTATCAATACAAGCAATTGATAAAAAAGGAAATGTGATAACAATTCCTGTAAAAGATATAAATTTTGAATATAGAAAAAATGATATATCTGAAGATTTAATTTTTTTAAGTGCTTCATTTAAAGGTATAAAGAGTGAATATAAAAAAATAGAAAATCAAACTAAAAAACTTAAAAGAGAAAAAGAAAAGAATCAACCTACTCGAATTAAAACAAGTGGAAGCACTTTTAAAAATCCAGTACTACAAACAAAAAAAAAAGTTTGGGAATTAATTAAGGACTCTGTTCCTTTGACTAAAAGGTTTGGAGATGCATGTATTTCTGAAAAGCATTGCAATTTTTTTGTTAATAAAGGTAATGCTTCATTTAATGATATGAAGCAACTCATTGATTTTGTATCTAAAAATGTTTTGGAAAAAACTGGAATTAGTTTAGAAAAAGAAATTAAAATTTTGGAATAATTTGAAAAAAAAAATATTAGTAATTTCTGGTGGTGTTTCTAAAGAGAGATTAATTAGTCTTAATACAGGTAGACAGGTTGCAAAAGAACTTACGAAAAATAATTATAGAGTGAAAGTCACTGAGCCAAATTTTGGATTATTTCAAGTAATAAAATCATTCAAGCCAAAAATAATATTTAATGCATTACATGGTCAGTTTGGTGAGGATGGATATATACAAACTATATTAGAAACAACAGGTATTCCTTATACACACTCAGGTGTGATTGCTTCAGCAATCGCAATGGATAAGGATCTTTCAAAAAAAATTTTTCTTAAAAATAATATTTTAACACCTAAATATATTTTATACTCATATGATATTTCAAAGTTTGATTTATTAAAATTAATAAAAAAAAAATTAAAATTTCCCATTGTAATTAAGCCTATAAATGAGGGATCAAGTGTAAATGTTTTTATATGTTCAAAAAATAATTTTTTTAAAAAGATCAAACTATTAAAAGATTATAAAAAAATAATTATTGAGGAATTTATACCAGGGCAAGAAATACAAGCTGCAATTATTGGCTCAAAAAAACTTGGTGCGATTGAATTGAGACCTAAAAGAAAATTCTATGATTATGAAGCTAAATATAATTCAAAAGCAAAAACAAAGCATATAATTCCAGTAAATTTAACAAAAAATAATTATGAAAAGTTGATGAATATAAGTTTAAAAGCTCACAAACTTATTGGTTGTAGTGGTGTTACTAGATCAGATTTCAAATTTTACAAAGGAAAATTTTATCTTTTAGAAATTAATACCCAACCAGGAATGACAAATCTTTCCTTAGTACCAGAAATTGCGAACTTTAGAGGTATAACATTTATCAAACTTATTGAACTTATCTTAGAAGATGCCCAAAAGAAAAAGTAAAAAAATTTTTCAATATCTTTTTTTATTTTTAATAATTGGAACATTAAATAACAAAAATTTGAGGACTTTTGAATTGCCAAAAATTGATGAGATTAGCGTATCAGGTTTAAGCAAAAATGAAAATTTAGAAGTTTTAAAAAGTTTAGAAAAATTTAAAGAAAATAATTTATTTTTCTTAAGTAAATTTGAATTAGTGAAGATTATTGAAAAAAATGATTATATAGAAAAATTTTCCATATCTAAAAAATATCCCTCTTCTTTGAATATTTATCTTCAAAAAACGAGATTAATGGCTCTTATAAACAAAGATGCTAAATTTTTTTATATTGGATCAAATAGAAAATTTATTGAAGCATCTGAACAAGTAAAAAACTTACCTTTTATTTATGGTGAATTTGATATTGATAAATTTTTTGAAATTAAAGAAGATATTGATCAATCAAATTTTGAATTAAGTCAGGTAAAAAATTTATTTTTTTTTCCGTCAGGCAGATGGGATATAGAAACTCATCAAGGAATTTTAATCAAATTACCAATATTTAAGGTGAAAGAGTCTTTAAATTTATATTTAGAGTTGTTAAATAAAGATTATTTTAAAGATATAAAAATAATTGATTTAAGGCAAAACAATCAAGTAATAACAAATGAGTAATAATGTTTTTTTTGATGCTTTTATACAAATATCAAAAATAAAATTCTCTATTTGTGTTATTGATCTTGAAAATTCAAAAAAAATTTATGAAAATAAATCTTTAATTGAAAATGATCTAAATGGAATAGATTTTCAAAAATTTCAAGAATTTTTAGATGATAATATTTTAAAAATTGAAAAAATTTTAAAAGAATTTATTAAAAACATACATATTATAATTGAAACCGAGGATTTTTCGAATATTCAAATATCATTAAAAAATTATAATAATGGCAGAATTCTTACCTTAGGGGATTTGTCTTACTCCTTAAATGAAGCGAGATATCAATGCAAAAAAACTTTAGAAAATAAAAAAATTGTTCATATGTTAATTGAGAATTACAGAGTTAATGATCAAGACTACACTTTATTACCAGAAAACTTAGAATGTAATAATTACTCTTTAGATATAAAGTTTATTTGTCTTTCTCATAATTTTGTAAAAAAATTGGAAAATTGTTTAGAGAAATATCAAATTTCAATAAGCAAGATTATAAATGCTGAATATGTTGAGAAATATTTCAATAATGATGATGATTTATTTATAAAAGCAAAAAAAATAACTGAGGGTTGTAACCCTAACGAGATTGAATTTTTTAATAAAATCAGCAAAAAACAAGGTTTTTTTGAAAAATTTTTTAATTTTTTTAAGTAATCTTGTATTTTCCAGTAACATTTGTTGTTTTTATTTTTTAGCACCCATCCAATAAAAGTTGTCGGTGTCAATATTAAACCAAAAAACAGTTAAAAACATAATCAAATTCTCAGGCATAGGTCTACATTCAGGAGAAGAAGTTAACTTATCTATTAAGCCGGCGGTGCCAAACACAGGAATAATTTTTAAAAGAGTTGATTTAAGCCAAAAAAATTTGATTTATCCAAGTTTTGAAAATGTAAGTAATACATCATTAAATACAACGATTTCAAACGAGCATGGCGTTCAGGTGTCAACAATTGAGCACTTAATGGGAGCTTTATTTTGTTCTGGCGTTGATAATGCTTTAATTGAAATTGACAATGTTGAAGTTCCAATACTTGATGGCTCTGCAAAAAATTTTATAGAAAAGATTTTTTTGACTGGTTTGGAAGTTAGCTCTACTCCAATAAAGATAATTAAGATAAATAAAAAAGTTGAATTTTCAGATAGGGATAGATCAATTTCAATAGAACCATCTAAATTAAGTTTAGATATAGATTATGAATTAAAATACGATAATCAATTAATTGGAAATCAAAAAAATAAAATTAATGTTTATGAAGATGATCTTAATGATATTTTTAATTCAAGAACTTTTTGTCTTTATGAAGATATTGAAAGAATTAAAAAAAATGGTTTAGCTAAAGGCGGAAGTTTAGATAATGCAATTGTTGTGAAAGGTGCAAAAGTTTTAAATGATCAGGGTCTAAGAAATGATAAAGAATTTGTGAATCATAAAATTCTAGATTGTATTGGAGACCTTTATACTTCTGGTCATAGATTGATAGCTAAAATAAAATGTTTTCAAGGTGGTCATTACCTTTCAAATAAATTGTTAAGAAAAGTGTTTGATAATAATGATAATTTTTCAATTATTGAG
Organism: uncultured Pelagibacteraceae bacterium; assembly: GCA_902576765.1. Classification (GTDB taxonomy): domain Bacteria; phylum Pseudomonadota; class Alphaproteobacteria; order Pelagibacterales; family Pelagibacteraceae; genus Pelagibacter. The sequence continues at coordinate 7,748 of CACGWH010000015.1, read as the reverse complement.
ATAAAAGAAAAGACTCTTCCACATACTTATATCAAAAAAAATCAACTTAAATCAATAGCATAAAATTTTTTTTAATCTAATAATAAAGATTATGAAATATTTTTTCAAATTTCTATTAATATTATCAATTTCTCTTCTAATTAACTGTAGTGGAAAAAAAGAAAAAGAAGTTGATATTAAAGGTTTAGATTTAGAAGCCGAAATGATAGAGGCTTATAATGAAGGTCTTAAAGCATTAGATGAAGGAGACGTTTTGTTTGCTGCAAAGAATTTCAATGCAGTAGAAAATCTTTATCCCCAATCCATTTGGGCACCAAGATCAGTTTTGATGGCTGCATATTCTTATTATACTCAAGATTATTATGGTGATGCAATTTCTGAGCTAAAAAGATTTATTAGAAATTATCCAGCTAACGATAATTTAGATTATGCTTATTTTTTACTTGGTACTTGTTATTATGAATTGATAGTAGATGAAAAAAAAGATCTTTCATCTTTGTTAAATTCAAAAAAATACTTTGATATCGTTATTAAAAAATATCCTAATACAGATTTTGCGTTAGATGCTAAATTTAAGTTAGATTTGATTGCAAACATTTTAGCATCTAAAGAAATTTATATCGGAAAATATTATATGTCTAAAAAAAAGTGGATACCTGCAATTAATCGGTTTAGAAATGTTGTAAATAATTATGAAAAAACCGAGTATGTTGAGGAGGCAATTCATCGATTAGTTGAGGTAAATTATATGATTGGCTTAGAAAGCGAGGCCAAAAAATATGCTGCATTATTGGGCTACAATTATCAAAGTAGCGAGTGGTATAAAGAGAGCTATAGAGTATTTAATAAAGATTACGAGGATCCTAAAGATAAAATCAAAAAGAATAAACAAAATGTGATAATAAGAAATTTTAAAAAGCTTTTTAATTAAGATGAATGATGCAAAAATTAAGAATGATTATTTAAAAAAGATAAAAAAAATAAATGAACTTAATGAAAGCTATTATGACAAAAATAGACCACTAATACCTGATAATGAATATGATTTACTAAAAAAAGAAATAACAGATCTAGAAAAAAAATATAAATTTTTAAGTCATAAAGACTCACCCTCAAAAATAGTCGGCTTTAAACCATCAAAGAACTTTAAAAAAATTCAACACAAAGTACCAATGTTGTCTCTTTCAAATGCTTTTAGTGAAACAGATTTAATTAATTTTGAAAAAAAAATATTTAATTTTTTGGATAAAAAAGGAGATTTTAAAATTCAATATAGTGCTGAGCCTAAAATTGATGGAATATCAGCATCACTAGTTTATAAAAATGGTAAATTAGTTACAGGCTTATCAAGAGGTGATGGTAAAGAAGGCGAAGATATAACTGAAAATTTGAAAACAATAAAAGATATTCCACACACTATAACTTATAAAGATTTTCCAGATGAAATAGATATTAGGGGAGAAGTATTCATTAAAAATAGTGATTTTAAGAAATTATCAGATAATTTCGCCAATCCAAGAAATGCCGCATCAGGTTCATTAAGACAAAAAAACCCTAAAGATACAAAAAAAATTCCACTCAAATTTATTGCTTATACATTCGGTTTTGTAAAGGAAATGAAAATAAGCAATCAAAGTGATTTTTTAAAAAAATTAAGTGAATGGGGTTTTAAGACAAACCCATTTAACAAATTAATTGAAGGAGTCAATAATCTAATGATCAATTATGACAAAATTGAAAAAAAAAGAAATGAATTGGATTTTGATATCGATGGAATAGTTTATAAAATAAATAATTTTCAGTTACAAAAAAGATTAGGCAATGTTGCAAATGCACCAAGATGGGCAATAGCTCATAAATTTTCGGCAAATAATGGAGTTTCTAAGATAGTAGATATTGATATTCAAATTGGCAGAACTGGTGCTCTTACTCCAGTTGCTAAGATAAATCCAATCAATATAGGTGGAGTTCTCGTGTCTAATGCTACTTTACATAATGAGGATGAAATAAATAGAAAAGATATTAGAATTGGAGATACAGTAATAGTTGAAAGAGCTGGAGATGTTATACCTCATATAATTTCAGTAGATATAAAAAAAAGAAACATTAAATCAACAAAGTTTGTATTTCCTAAATCTTGTCCTTCCTGTGGATCGAAAACAATTAAAGAGTTTAATTTAACTACCAAAAAGCAAGATGCTGTTAGAAGATGTTCCAGTGAGGGATTTGAGTGTAAAAAAGTAGCTATTGAAAAAATAAAACATTTTGTTTCTAAAGAAGGACTTAACATTGATGGTTTAGGTAAAAAAATTGTTGAAAATTTCTGGAAACTTAACTTAATAAAATTACCCCAAGATATATTCAATCTAAATTATGAGAAAATAAAGAATATGGAAGGATGGGGAATACAATCAGTTTCAAATTTAAAATATTCTATTGATGCTCGTAAAAATATTTCTTTTGAGAGATTTATTTATGCGCTTGGTATCAGACATATAGGTTTAGAAAATGCTAAATTAATTGCAAAATCTTTAAAATCATCAAAAAACTTTTTAAATCTATCAAAGTCTGGAAAAATAAATGAGCTATTGAATATTGATGGAATAGGTGAGACACAAATAAACTCAATAAAAAATTTTTTTTTAAATAAAACAAATTTGAAAGTTTTGAATGAACTATCACAAGTGCTTTCTATTAAAAATAGTAATGAGGCAAAAAAAAATGGACCTTTAAAAGAAAAAACATTTTTATTGACTGGAAAATTAGATGGTATTAGCAGGGCAGAAGCAAAATCAATTATTGAACAAAATTCAGGAACTATTGTAAGTGGTATAACTAAAAAACTTAATTACTTGATAGTTGGGGACAAGCCAACCAAAAAAAAAATAGATACTGCAAAACAATTAAAAGTGAAAATTTTAAATCAAAAAGAGTGGTTGAGTATGTTAGATAATACTAGCTAACCATCTCTTTTCATTCTTGTTTAAGAATTTTGATATTTTTTCATATACTAATAAATGATATTTGAAAAGATAATCTTTTTCTGTTGAATTTAATAATTTAAAATTAATTAATTCTTTTTCGATCGGTGCTAAAGTTAAATTTTGAAAAATTAATTTATCATTTATTTTTTTTACATAAACTAAGTTTTCGATTCTAATTCCAAATTTACCTTTTTTATAAAAACCAGGTTCATTGCTAATGATCATACCCTCACAAATTTTAATTTTATTAAATTTTGATATGGCCTGTGGTCCCTCATGAACGTTGGAAAAAAATCCTACTCCGTGACCAGTACCATGACCATAATCGAGACCAACTTTTTTTAAATTTTTTCTAGCTAAAACATCTATTTGTTTTCCAATAGAGTATTTTTTTAGATTTGTATTGGCTACTGCTATGTGTCCCTTTAAAACTCTTGTGAAAATGTTTTTTATTAATTTTTTTTGTTTTTTAAAACAAATAGTTCTGGTCACATCTGTAGTTCCATATCTATATTGTCCTCCAGAATCACATAGAAAAATATCATTTTTATCAATTTTTTTTGAATTATTTTTGGTAGCTCTATAGTGAACTATCGCACCATTTTTTCCAGCACCAGCAATAGTATTAAAACTTGGGAATAAATAATTTTTAGTCAGTCTTCTAAAACTTTCAAGTTTTTTTTGTGCTTCATATTCTGTAATTTTTCTTTTATTAATTATTTTAATCCAATATAAAAATTTAGTTAATGCAACTCCATCTAAAATATGACTTTTAATCATATTTTTAATTTCATGCTTATTTTTAATTGATTTAAAAAAATATATGGGATCCTCTTTTTTTATTATTTTGAATTTTTTTTTAAAAAGTTTTTCATAGAATATAGAGCAACTCTTATCATCAACTATTATTTTACCACCATTTATTTTATTAATTAAAAATTCAATCATTTCTGGTTCTATTATTTGAGTTTTTTTAATTTTTTTTTCTCTAATTAATTTACTAAATTTTTTTTTTTCACCAAAAATGTGATAATTTCCTTTGTTATTAATAAGTAAGCGACAATTGGGTATCGGGCTATTTGGATTATCGAATCCTCTGATATTTAATAACCATGCAACATTTTCAGGTGCGCTAATAAATAAATATTCAGAATTATTTTTTTTTAAAAATTCTGAAACTCTTTTTATTTTTTTTTGGTGTATTTCTCCTACAATATTTTTTTTCAAAGAATAAAAAGGTCGTGATTTATATACTTTATTTTTAAACATAGAGTCTATGAGATTCAAATTGATTTTTTTAACTTTGTTAAATTTAACAAAAAAATTTGAAATTTGTTTAGATGTAAAAAGTTTTGGGTCAAACCCTATGACAAGATTTTTAAACAATTTACAATTAAAAATTTTTTCATATTTTTCTATAATAAAATTATTTTTTGACTCTAACTCAGCTTGGATGGTATACCTGCTGTCTACAAATAGATAATTTCTTGTTTTTAAAAGAATTGCATAACCTGCAGATCCACTAAAATTTGAAATATATTTTAATCTGTCTTTTTGAGCATATTCTGAAAAATACTCATCATTTTTAGGCACTATATATCCATCAATTTTGAATGTATCAAACTTTGTTCTTAACTGATCAATTCTTTTATGTATCATTTTATTCTCTTTTGATATCTTATCCAACCAGGGCTTCTGATATTGTCGTTATCTTCAAAATCTTGATTGAATTCAAAATCATCTATTTCATCTTTTGTTTCATCAAAAAAAGAATTTTTCTCTAAGTGTTTCTCAGGTAACTCATCAATAAATCTTGATGCCATACTATCTATCCAATCACCTTGATAAAATCTATTCATTGAAAATGAAATAATTGCTTTTTGTTTTGCTCTTGTAATTCCTACGTATGCAAGTCTTCTCTCTTCTTCTAGACCATTTTGACCTTTTTCTTCAATTGATTTTTGATGAGGGAAAAGACCTTCCTCCCATCCTGGCAAAAAAACTGCTCCAAATTCTAAGCCTTTAGCGGCATGCATTGTCATCATATTTACTTTTTCACCCTCCCAATCTTGATCTATAGAAGTTGCTAAAGAAACATGTTCTAAAAAACTTTCCAAATTGTCGAACTCCTTCATAGCACTTAATAATTCTTTGATATTTTCTAACCTATTTTCATTTTCTAAATCTTTCTTATTTTTGAGCATCGCAGAATAACCAGACTCATCTAGAATGATTTGTAATAATTTAACATGACTATTTTTTTTTGAATTTAGGTTAATTCTCCATTTCATCATCATATCTAAAAAAGAAATTAAACCAATTTTTGCTTTTGGTTTAATCAAATTATTTTCAATCATCTTTTTTGAAGAAGCTTCTAAACATAATGAATTTTTTTTTGAAAATTCATGAATAGATTTTAAAGTACTTTCTCCAATCGCTCTTTTTGGATTATTGATAATTCTCTCAAAAGCTAAATCATCCTTCTCTTGATAAGTGAGACGCAAATAAGCAACACAATCTTTAATTTCGGCTCTTTCGTAAAATTTTGTACCACCCAGTATCCGATAAGGCATTCCAATTTTTAAAAATCTTTCCTCAAATTCACGTGTTTGAAATATAGCTCTAACAAGTATTGCAATATCATTTAATTTAAATTTTTTTCTAATTTTTTCTATTTCATCCGAAACTCCTATTGCTTCATCTTTACCATTTTTAAAACAATTAAGTTTAACTAGTTCACCTTCTTCTAAAGTCGTATTTAAAGTTTTTCCGACTCTGTTTTGGTTATTAGCAATTAAGTCTGATGCTACTGAAAGTATATTTTGAGTAGACCTGTAATTTTGTTCTAGTCTTATTACTTTTGTATTTTTGTAAACTTTATCAAATTCTAAAAAATTCTTAATTTCTGCTCCTCGCCAGCTATATATTGATTGATCATCATCACCTACACAGCAAATATTATTATTTTTTTCAGATAATAAATTAAGCCATTTACTCTGAATAAAATTTGTATCTTGATACTCATCTACAAGAATATACTTAAAATTTTTTGAATAAATTTCTCTTATATCTGAATTTTTTTCCAAAATCTTTACTGTGTGTAGAATTAAATCACCAAAGTCACATGAGTTAAGTTCAGTTAGCTTTTGTTGATATATTTTATAAATTGGTAAAATTATTTTTTCATAAATATCTTTATGATTAATTATTACTTCGTTAGGATAAAATCCTTTATTTTTCCATCGATCAATTATCGCAAGAATATATTTTGGCGATAGTTGTTTGATGTCAACATTTTCCGCTTTACAAATATTTTTTATTAGTCTTGTTTGATCATCAGCATCTATGATGGTAAAATTTGAGTTTAAGTTAACAGCAGAGGCATGTTTTCTTAAAAGTTTTGCACAAATCGAGTGAAATGTTCCAAGCCATGATAGACTTGTTGCTGAGGATCCAAGTATATTGCTTACTCTGATGTGCATCTCTTTGGCTGCTTTATTTGTAAATGTCACAGCTAAAATTTGGTTAGGGAATGCTTTTTTTTCTTTTATTATATTTGCAATTCTAGATGTTAGAACCTTTGTTTTTCCAGATCCAGCACCAGCAACAATTAATAAAGGACCATCTGTGTGTCTTACTGCTTCTTTTTGAGCATTATTTAGATTTTTTAAATATTCAGAGTTTACCATTTCAATATATTTAATATAACTTGATCAAATTAATATGCGTAAAGATAACTTACTAGCTAAAAAAATTAAGAGACAATTTTTATCTATTAATGATTTATTAGAAAGCAATTTTAACAATTTAACACTTTTTTTAAGCAATTTAAAAAAAAACAAATTAGGTACGAATGGAAAAGTTATTATAGCAATTGGTGTATCAATTATATTGTTTTTAAGTTATTTCTTATTACCCACATTTAACAATAAAGATAAAATTCGAGCTGAAATAAAGAATCATATTTTACAAAAGTATAATATCAATACCAGCTTTAATGATGAATTGTATTACGCACTAATCCCATTTCCCCACTATGTATCCAAAAATGTTTCGATATTAAAAGATAAACGAAAAATTGCAAAAGTAAAAAAAATGAAAATTTATATTTCCTCAAAAAATTTTTTTGATTTCAATAAAATCCTAATAAAGGACATAATTTTTGATAATGCTGACTTTAATATTCAGCTTAATGATTTTGAATTTTTTGAAAAACTTTTAAAAACGGAGCCTAACGAAAACCAAATTATTTTTAAAAATAGCAATATTTTTTATGAAAATAAGTTTAACGAAATTTTATTCATAAATAAAATTAGTAATAGCAGATTTTTTTATGACTCAAATAATTTACAAAATGTTCTTATTTCAAACAATAAAATTTTTAATCTTCCTTTTAAAGTTTTAATTAAAAATGATAAATTTAATAAAATAATTAATGCAAGTTTTAATTCAAAAAAATTGAGACTAAATATTGATAATGAAATTGATTATAATGAAGACATTAAAAAGGGAGATACTAATATAAAATTCATAAATAAAAATACTTCATTTAATTTTGAAATTGATGAAAATTCATTAGAGTTTTTTTCAAATAAAGATAAAAATATTTATAAAGGTCGAATAGATTTTAAACCGTTCTATTTGACTGCTGATTTTAATTATGTGGGTCTAAGTACAAAAAATTTGTTTAATGAAGACTCTATTTTTGTAGATTTAATTAAAACTGAAATTTTTAGTAATCGTAATCTTAATGCTAAAATAAAT
>CACGWH010000014.1 GCA_902576765.1 uncultured Pelagibacteraceae bacterium | reverse complement strand
AAATGGTTCAAACTCAGTCGCTTAATTGTCACAGCGGGAAGCAAATACCTTGTGAAATTGACTCTGTGTGTATACATGGAGATAATCTAAGAGCGTTAGCAACAGCTAAATCTATTAAAGAAAATTTAGTTGAAAATGGCTTAGAGCTTAAAACTTTAAACAAAATGAAAAAATTTATTTAATATGAAAAAAATTATCTTTTCCTTGTCTTTATTAATCTTTGTAACTTCAAATGTTTTCGCAGCTGGATCGTCTGGTGAAGATAGTGGATCAGCAGCAACAAAAACAAACTATGAAAAAGCCGTTGCACATATAAAAAAAGCAAAGAAATATGAAAAAAAAGGAAAATTAGAAAAAGCAGAAAAAAGTTATACGAAAGCACAAAAACTTCTAATTAAATCAAATGAGAAAAAACCTAATAAAGCTGACACGCTGAATTATTTAGGATTTACGACTAGAAAATTAGGTGATTTCGAAAATGGTGAGAAATATTATCTTCAGGGTTTAGCTATTGATCCAAAACACAAAGGTATTAATGAATATCTTGGTGAACTATATGTAGCAACAAATAGACATAATCTTGCAGTTGAGAGACTTGAAGTTTTAAAAGGTTGTAATTGTGAAGAATATGATCAGCTTAAAGCAGTAATAGCTGGAGAAAAATCAAAATATTAATTTATATTTTTAATCATTTGCTCAGGCATCCATAAAGCAATCTCAGGAAAAATCACAACCAAGATAACCGCTAAAACCATTAATAAAAATAGTGGAAATGCACTTCGAGCAATAAATCCCATATCTTTTTTTGCCATTCCTTGAAGAACGAATAAATTAAAACCTACCGGTGGAGTAATTTGAGCCATTTCAACGACGATAACTAGAAAGATACCAAACCAAATCATGTCAAAACCGGCTTGTCTTATCATTGGTTCAATTATTGCCATTGTTAAAACAACAGCCGAAATTCCATCAAGAAACATTCCTAAGATTATATAGAAAATCATTAAAACAAAAATTAAAACATAAGGAGATAAATCCATATTTTGAATCCAAAGGGCCAAATTTCTAGGCAGTCCAGTAAACCCCATTGCTAAGGATAAAAAAGTTGAACCAGCTAGAATAAATGCAATCATACAAGATGTTTTGGTTGCACCAAGTAAGGAAGATTTAAATGTTTTTAATGTCAAACTTTTTTGAAAATACGACAATATTAACGCTCCAACTACTCCAAGAGATGCTGCCTCAGTAGCTGTTGCTATGCCGGTATATATAGATCCAATAACAGCTAATATTAAAATAATTACAGGTAAAAGCTGTTTTGATCTTTTTATTTTTTCTAAAAATGAATACTCTTCAATAATTTTTGGCATCGATTTTTTATTAATGAGCGACCAAATGATTACATAAGACATGAATATTAGAGCAATCATTATTCCAGGTATAATTCCAGCAATAAATAATTTTGCTATAGATTCTTGAACTGCAACTCCATAGATAATCAAGATTATTGAAGGTGGAATAAGTAAACCTAATGTTCCTGAGCCAGCTAAACTACCAAGTAAAATTTTTTCTGGATAATTTCTCTTTCTTAATTCAGGAATTGACATCTTACCGACTGTTGCAACTGTAGCTGCTGAAGAACCTGATATTGCTGCAAATAATGCACAGCCAACCACATTTACATGGATTAAACCACCTGGTAATTTTTGCATCCATGGTGATAAACCCTTAAATAAATTTTCGGAAAGTCTTGTCCTAAATAAAATTTCACCCATCCAGACAAATAATGGTAGTGCTGTCAGTGTCCAAGAAGATGAGGTGCCCCATATTGTTGTGGCCATAGCATCGCCTACAGGCCTTGAAGTAAATAACATCATCCCAATAGCTGATACCCCGATCATACTTAAAGCAACCCAAATACCAGATCCTAAAAAAAATAATAAAACACTTATAAAGAAAATCGTTAAAAGTATCTCAGCCATTTAATTTTTTTTTATTGTTAAAATAAATTGGTGAAAAACACTTATAAAGAATATTGCTGAGCCAACAGCAACACTAGTCTGAGGGATCCAAATTAAAATTTCATCTGCTCCCTCACTTCGTTCTTGAAATTTATAAGAAATAATTAACATCTTTATAAAATAAAAAGCTAAATATCCTGAAAAAAAACTTGCCATACCTAAACACCAAGTTTCAATTAATTTTTTTTTAAATCCTGATAACTTTTCTAAAAAAAGTGTAATTCTAATATGTCCTCCTTCAACAAATGTGTAAGCCAAGGCAAAAAAAGATGCTGCTGCCATGCAATAACCAGAATATTCAGCAAGTCCTCTAATATAAAAACCAAAAATTCTTGATGAAATACCTATTAAGATGAAAACTGCTACAAAAATTAAAAATATTGCAGCAATATATCCTGAAAACTTATAAAGTTTATTTAAATTTCTATCTAATGATTCAAGCATAATGATTTAAGGCCACTAAAAATCTAGTGGCCTTAATTAAAGATCAAATTTATTTATATGCTGATAATACAGCTGCTCCTCTTGATCCAGCTTTTTGAGACCATTCTTTTGCCATTGTCTCTCCGACCTTTTCAAAGTGAGCTTGCAAAGGTGCATTTACTTTACCAACTACCATTCCGGCGTCAGCTAAAGCTTTTTTATCACCTACATTTCCTTGTTTAGATAATTGCCAACCTTTTCTCTCAGCTAAAGCTGCTTGATTCATTACTAAATCTTGAGTTGCTTTATCTAGTTTATTCCAAGCATCCTTATTTACAATAATCATATTTTTTGGAAACCATGCTGCAATATCATAAAAATATTTCACACCATTTTCCCAAATTTTGGAATTTTTCCCTGTAGTAGGCGATGTAATCATACTTTCAACTGCTCCAGTAGAAAATGCCTGACTTATTTCAGCAGCTTCTATTTTTGTTGGAGCCATTCCAGTCAACTCAGCTATTCTTATTGTTGCAGAATTGTAAGCTCTAAATTTTAATCCTTTTAGATCATCAACAGAATTAATTTCTTTTTTGCTATACAAACCTTGAGCTGGCCATGGCACTGCATATAAAAATATTAAACCTTTTTCGTCTAATCCTTTTATAATTTCAGCTTTTGAAGCCTTATATAATTTCATAGCATCAGAATATGATGTTGCTAAGAATGGTTGCGAGTCTACTTCTAGTAATGGATCTTCTTTTCCTAAAGCAGACATAAATCTTTCACCAATTTGAGCTTGTCCAGTTCTAACTGCTCTAAAGATTTCTCCACCCTTAAATAATGAACCACCAGGGTGAGTAACAATCGTTAATTTTCCTCCACTTTTTTCAGTTACATTTTTTGCAAACTCAGCTGCGTTAGCAGAATGAAAGTTTCCAGCCCCATAAGCTAGAGCCATATCCCACTTTTCTGCTACTGCAAGATTAATTGACAAAATTATTGAAACTAAAATAGTAAATAAATATTTAATAAACTTCATTTATCCTCCATTTTTATTAAGAGTATTTCATTATGTATTAAAATAATTATCAATAAAAAAATAATACTACTTTTAATTGAATTATAAGAAAAATTTAATAGTATGTTCTTACTTTGTTAGAAGAATTAATCATATTAGCTCAAATTATATTCATCACAATTATCTTAACAGCAGATAATGCGATTATCATTGGTGTCATTTCAGCTAATTTCATTCCAAAAAATAAAAAGCAAATAATTTTATGGGGTGTCACTGGTGCTCTAGTTTTTAAAATTATTTTTGCAATTTTTGCTACTTACTTATTTAAATTCTATTTTGTAAAAATATTAGGTGGTTTACTTTTAATTTGGATAGTAAATGATTTAAGAAAAGATCTTTTTGAAATTAAAAAGGTCAAATCTCCAACAAAAAAATCTAAAGAACCATCTTTTATAGAAAGTGTTTTTAAAGTTTTATTTGCTGACATAATGATTAGCTTTGATAACGTCATCGGTGTGGTGGGTGCATCGAAAGGAAATTTTGGTTTTATGATCTTTGGGCTTGTACTTTCTGTCGTTCTTACTGGAGCTTTAGCAACATATCTCGCAAATTATATACAAAAACATTTATGGATTGTTTATGTTGGTTTAGTATTTATTTTATTAGTTGCAATTCAACTTGTAATTGGTGGCCTTGTAGATTTAGAAATTCTATCAATCAATGAACAATTTAAGAAATATTTTTAATAAGAATGCTTTTTTGTTGGATATTTTTTAGACCTAACTTCTGAGGCAAATTTTTTTAATCCTGAGTTTATATATTTCTTTAAATTAATAAACTTTTTGACAAATTTAATATTTGAAGAATTCAAACCCAATAAATCATCCGTTACAAGAACTTGACCATCACAATGAACAGAGGAGCCAATACCAATTGTTGGAATTGTTAATTTTTTTGTAATTTGTTTTGCAATTGGTGTTTTTACACATTCCAAAACAATTGCAAAAACTCCATTTTTTTGAAGCAACAGAGCATCATTCATTAATTGATTAATTTCTTTAGAGGTTTTACCTTTAGATTTAAATTTTCCTTTAACAGTTTGCGGAAGTAATCCAATATGTCCCATGACCGGTATCTTATTCTTTATAAGAATCTTAATTTGATCAATAACTTTTTTCCCTCCCTCTAATTTAACAGCATCACATTTTGTCTCTTTAATAACTTTTCTAGCATTTTTAAGCGCTGATTTTTTTGTATCATAAGTTTTATATGGCATGTCTACAACCATTAAGCTTTTTTTAATTCCTAACTTCACACTTTTTGAATGATTGATCATTTCTGTCAAGGTTACTTTTCTAGTTGTGGTGTAATTATATAAAACTGATCCTAAGGAGTCTCCAACTAATACAATATCAACATATTTATCTATTTCTTCTGAGAAATTTTTTGAATAAGCTGTAAGACAAACAATTTTAGATTTATTTTTTTTATTTAGAATTTTCTTTATTTTATTCATTCTAATTCAATAGTACTTGGTGGTTTAGATGTAACATCATAAACTACTCTATTTATTCCTCTTATACTATTAACAATTTTATTTGAAATCATTTGTATAAATGTTTTTTTAAAATCATAAAAATCTGCTGTCATCCCATCTTCTGAAGTAATAGCTCTAAGCAAACATAAATATTCATATGTTCTATTATCTCCCATTACTCCAACTGTCTTTACCGGAAGCAAGGCTGCATAAGCTTGCCAAATTTTATCATACAAACCATGGTCTTTTAGGGCTTTTATAAAATAAAAATCTGCCTCTCTTAATATATTAATCTTATTTTTTGTAATAAAACCTGGCATTCTTATAGCTAAACCAGGACCCGGGAAAGGATGTCTCGAAATAATTTCCTTACTCAAACTTAACTCTAAACCTAATCTTCTTACCTCATCTTTAAACAAAAACTTAAGCGGTTCAACTAATTTAAGTTTCATTTTTTTTGGTAATCCACCTACATTGTGATGAGATTTAATCTTAGATGTTTGACTACCAGTAACCGATTTACTTTCAATTAAATCTGGATACAGAGTGCCTTGAGCTAAAAACTTTACATCTTTTATCTTTTTTGCATAACGTTCGAAAATTTTTATAAAAAGATTTCCAATTATTTTCCTTTTTTTTTCTGGATCTGAAATATTTTTCAGTTTATTTAAAAACTCATTTTCAGCATTTACATATATTAAATTTATTTTCAATTTTCTTCTGAAAGTCTCAACAACTTGTTTTTCCTCATTTTTTCGTAAAAGTCCTGTATTAACAAAAATACAATATAGTTTTTTTCCTATTGCTTTATTCAATAATTGAGCAACAACACTGCTATCAACTCCACCAGATAATGCACATATTACTTTTTTATTTCCCACTTGATCTCTAATTTCTTTTATTAATTTGATTTTTTGGTTTTTGACTGACCAATTTTTCTTAACTTTACAAATTAAAAAAATAAAATTACTTATAATTATTTTTCCATTTTCAGTATGTGTTACTTCTGGATGAAACTGAACTCCATAAAATTTTTTGTATTGATTCTCGACCATTGCAAATTTTGAATTTTGACTTGAAGCTATCACTCTAAAATTTTTCGGTAATTTTGATACCTGATCTGCATGGCTCATCCAAACTTTAACTGAATTTTTTCCCTTAAAAAATTTTTTTGTTAAAAGACTATTTTTCTTTTTAGAAATATTTGCTAATCCAAATTCTCTATGTTTTGATTGTTTTACTCTACCTCCATTAATTTTAGAAAGTATTTGATGTCCAAAACATATACCTAGTACAGGTATTCCTTCTTGAATTATTTTACTATCAAATGAATATTTCTTAATTTCATAAACATTTAGTGGACCACCTGATAAAATTATTCCTTTAATAGTTTTATCAATGTTATTTTTTTTTATCTTTTTATGGCTAATGATTTCAGAAAACACACCAAGTTCTCTTATTCTTCTAGCAATTAGTTGTGTAAATTGTGATCCAAAATCTATAATTAAGATTTTATCTAAACTTTGATCAAGACTCATTTTTTGGTTCTATATTATCAAGAGTCTCTAATATTTTTTTATTTTCATCACATAGATTTTTGCAAACTTTTTTGAATGTCTGAGATAAATTTTTTACTTTGGAATAGTCTGATGTTTTTAATCCTATTTTCATAAGCATTAATATTGCCTCTTCATTATCTGGTTCAATTAATAAAGTGGCATCTAAATTTTTTTCTTCTTTATCTTGTTCTTCTTGATGATTATAAATTTTTGCTAAGTACAAATATGAGCTAGAGTCTTTTGGATTAAAAACAATACTCCTTTCAAACATAAATTTCGCATCATTATATTTTTTATCATTGTATAATTTTAAACCCTCATCAAAAAATTTTTCACTACTGTTAGCAACAGAAATATTACAAGCAATAAAAAGTGTTAATATAATTTTTGTAATTTTATTCATTAGTATTTATTTTCATCTTTAACAATATCGACATTATGAACCATACTTTCATAAAATCCAGCTTTTGTAATTTTAACAAATTGAGGATTTTTTCTAAGATATTTTATTTGTTTAGATCCAAGATAGCCCATAGAAGATCTTAAACCACCAACTAATTTATAAATAACGGTACTAACTTTACCTTTATATTTAGCAAGGCCTTCAACACCCTCAGGCACATATTTTGAAATATCTTTTTGTTTAGATTGAAAATATCTATCAGCTGAACCTTTATTCATTGCACCAACAGAACCCATTCCTCTAAAACTTTTAAATAATTTGCCATTTTTTTTAATTAATTTTCCAGGAGTTTCATCTGTGCCTGCAAATAATGAACCAATCATTACTGCATCTGCTCCTGCTGCAAAAGCTTTTGCTAAATCACCAGAATATTTTATTCCACCATCTGATATTATCTTTACATTTTTATCCCTTACTCCATTTCTAACATTTAATATCGCACTTAATTGGGGAACGCCTATACCTGCAACTAATCTTGTTGTACAAATTGAACCTGGTCCAATTCCAACTTTAATAATATCTACACCTAATTTTTTTAAAAACTTTGCTGCTTGAGCTGTTGCAACATTACCTGCACATAGAGCTGTTTTTTTATTTTTTTTCTTTTTAATAAATCTTATTATTTCTGAGACTTTTTTGGTATGACCATGAGCAGTATCAACTACAATCAAGTCTACATTTTCTTTTAAAATTGCAGAGGCTCTTTCAAACTCTTTTGGACCTGCGCCTACTGCAGCACCAACCAATATTTTATGTTTCTTTACCTTTTGGATTTCTAATAATTGTTTTTTTATATCTAAATTTCTATGAATAACCCCTATTCCTCCTGCTCTACCAATAGCTATAGCCATTTTACTTTCAGTAACTGTATCCATTGCTGATGATAGTAAAGGAATTTTTAATTTCAAAAATTTTGTTAGCTTTATACTAGTATCGACACCTGAAGGTAATATTTCAGAATACTTTGGAACTAAAGTAACATCATCAAAGGTAAGAGCTTCTTTTATTGGAACCATAGTCATTTATATACGATTCCTTTAAATTTTAAAGAGACTATCTAAGTTTTTTACAAATAATAAAACTTTCTTTTGAATCTTTTCGACTTGATTGAGGTTTAAAAACCTTAAGTTCTTTAAAAATTTTTTTTCCAGCTGCGACAATTTCATTGAATGATCTGCCCATAAAAATCTTTGAAATAAAGAAACCATTTGCAGAGATAATTTCTTTTGAAAAATTCATAGCTTCTATGCATAATTCACCTGTTTGAATAGAATCAATATCTTTAATTCCTGTCGTATTAACTGCCATGTCAGACATAATAACATCTGCATCTTTTTTTAAGCTCTCTTTAATTTTTTTTTGAGTATTAGGATCTGTAAAGTCACCCTTTATTTGAAAAGAATTTTCTATTTTCTCCATTTCTTTCAAATCTACTGAAATAATTTTTCCATTTTTTACAATTTTTGAAACGTATTGAGACCAACTTCCAGGTGCGGCACCAATATCTACTACAGTCATGCCACCTTTAAAAATTTTAAATTTTTCATTTATTTCGATCAATTTATAAGCAGATCTTGCTCTATAACCATCTACTTTCGATTGGCGGACAAATATATCTCTTCGTTGTTTATTTACCCAATTTTTTGAAATTTTATTTTTTTTCAATTAATTATTATTAAATCTTAAACTTTTTGAAAGTTTTTTATTAGTTAAAGTTTCAATTTCAATTTCAATACTCTTATCAACTCTCATGTCTTTACCATTTTTCCAAATTCCAGCTGCAAGATGAATAATTCCAATTTTGTAATTAGGTAAATATGGTTCAACAAAAGTGTTGTTATTTTCATCATATTTAGGAAGTAAATTGCTGGTTATCCAATTACAATTCAGAGGTAAAAATTCTGTTTCTAAATTATCAATATACACGCTCATATTTATAGCTAATCCTTCAGAACCAAAAATATTTCCAGCTTTTAAAGTTTGTTCAAGATTATTTTGCCAGGATTTCCAAGCTTGAGAATTTTTTTCCAAAGAAAAAACACCAATATTTATATGAGGTGCAAATGCTAGCTTTCTTGCTTTATCATATGAAATTTTTGATTTAACTGCGTGTTTAAAATTTTGAGATTTTATAATGGCTAATTTACCCACTAACCAATTCACTTTAGAAGTAATTTTATATCCAGGACCTATTGTTTGAGTAATACCTAATTTACCATTCTCACAAGCTTTAAAATATAATTCAATGCATGCCCAATCATTCACCCAAGCATCACAATCTATCCATAAATATTTTTCATAACTTGGAAAATATTTTGGCAAGAATGCTCTAGAAACTTGACTTTTTAACCAATCCTTTCCTTTTATTTTGTTATTTGGAACTTCAATATCCCATTCAGCAGATTTAATTTCATCAACTTTATTATTAAGTTTATCTTTTTGTTCCTGAGTTAATCCTGCATCTAAAATACAAATTGCAATACTTTCGCTTTCTTTAAATCTTCGAATTGAATTAATCAGCTCCTCTAACAAAGGAAAGTAATTAGCATCAGCTAAAGATACGATTACATTTTTTTTCATTACAGCACGTCTTCAAGATCATCATCATCTTGAATTCTGTCATTTTCATGTTGTTTTTTAATCTTTTGATAGTGAATAAAGCTAATTGGTAACAACAATAGATAAATAACAGCACTTATGGCTATAACATTAAATGTATAAATTAGTAAAAGACCAAAAAATAAAACTATACTGAATAATAAAAAAATTGTTGTTCTTCTAGGAATGACGATCTTCTTAAAAGAATATGTTGGAAATTTACTAATTAATAAAAATGATGTTGTGATAAAGAAAATAGGAACTATCACATCATAATTTAGTTGATAAAAATCAAAACCACTTAAGCTTATTATCAATGGTGTTAAAACTAAAATTCCACCAGCTGGAGACGGAACACCCTCAAAAAAATTATCTCTCCAAGATGGTTCTTGGTTAGAGTTAACATTAAATCTAGCTAATCTTAATGCTACACAAATTACATAGACAAGACATAAAAGCCAACCAAATCTACCAAGAGTATTCAATTTCCAAAAAAACATGATAAATGCTGGGGCTACTCCGAAACTTATCATGTCAGTTAAAGAGTCTAACTCTTTACCTACTTTTGAAGTACCCTTGATCAATCTAGCAATTCTACCATCCAATCCATCAATCAATGCAGCAAAAATAATTGCGATTATTGCTAGTTCAAACCTTCCATCCAGTGCAAATCGAATAGATGTTAAACCAATACAAACTCCTATGAGAGTAAGCATATTTGGTAAAATTACTCTAGCACTTTTCTTATCACTTACGATTTTAAATTTTTTTTTTTGTGGTTCCATTTATTTTTTTGCTAATAGTGTCTCTCCTGCAATGGCAGTTTGTCCAATTTTAACTAAGGGTTCATAATTTTCATAATAAACATCAGCTCTACTACCAAACCTTATCATGCCAATTCTATCTCCTTGTTTCAAATCTTGATCTTTATTCGACTCACATACAATTCTACGTGCAACTAGACCTGCAATCTGAACAACAACTATGTCATTATTATGTATATCTTTAATTTTATAATAGTTTCTTTCATTATCTTCACTTGCTTTATCTAGTGAAGCGTTTAAAAATTTTCCTGGTTTGTACAAAATTTCTTCTATCTTTCCAGTGCAAGGTATTCTATTTACGTGGCAGTCGAATACATTCATGAAGATACTGATTTTTTTAAATTTTTTATTTTCTAAACCAAGCTCTTTAGGTCCATCAACTTCTTCAACTTTTATTACCTCACCATCAGCGGGACTCACAAGATAATTATCGTCATTTATGATAACTCTATCTGGGTCTCTAAAAAAATAATAAACCCAAATAGTTAGAACTAAACCAACTAAAGCCAAGAAATTGCTGAAAGCATAAAAAATTATTGTGATTATTCCTGCAATCACCAAAAATTTATAGCCTTCTGCGTGTATCTTTGGAAATATTTTACTAAACATATTCTTCTATTTGATAATTTTTGATTAATATGTATATAAAATCGCGAAATTCAATTAATAAGATAATTAAATAAAAGTGAGCAAAATTAACGTAAAAAACCCTGTTGTAGAGTTAGATGGTGATGAAATGACCAGAATTATCTGGGAATTTATTAAGAATAAACTGATCCTTCCTTACCTTGATTTAGGTATTGAATACTACGATTTAGGTATGAAAAGTAGAGATGATACTGATGATCAAATCACAATTGACTCTGCAAATGCTATTAAAAAAATTGGCGTTGGAATAAAATGTGCAACTATTACACCTGACGAAGCAAGAGTAGAAGAATTCAAATTAAAAAAAATGTGGAGATCACCGAACGGAACTATTAGAAACATAATAGGTGGAACTGTTTTTAGAGAGCCAATAATTTGTTCGAATATTCCAAAACTCGTACCTTCATGGACTGACCCTGTGATCATAGGAAGACATGCTTTTGGAGACCAGTATAGAGCAACAGACTTTAAAGTTCCTGGTAAAGGTAAGATGGAAGTTAAATGGACATCTGAAGATGGTAAGAAAGAAATTAAATATGAAGTTTTTAATTTTACTGGACCTGGAGTAGCGTTATCAATGTACAACTTAGATAAATCAATAGAAGACTTTGCAAGATCTTGCTTTAGTTATGGTCTCATTAAAAAATGGCCAGTTTATTTATCAACTAAAAATACTATTTTAAAAAAATACGATGGAAGATTTAAAGACATATTTCAAGAGGTTTTTGACAAAGAGTTTAAGAATAAGTTTGAAGAAAATAAAATCACTTATGAGCACAGATTAATAGACGATATGGTTGCATGCGCAATGAAATGGAGTGGAAAATATATTTGGGCATGTAAAAATTATGACGGTGACGTACAATCAGATACAATGGCCCAAGGTTATGGATCTTTAGGGCTTATGACCAGTACATTATTGACACCTGATGGAAAAGTAATGGAAGCTGAAGCCGCTCATGGAACTGTAACAAGACATTATAGAATGCATCAACAAGGAAAAGAAACATCAACAAATCCAATCGCCTCAATATTTGCTTGGACTAGGGGTTTGGCTCATAGAGGTAAATTAGATAATAATGAGGAATTAATTAAATTTTCAAATAAAATAGAGGAAGTTTGTATTGAATGTGTTGAAAGTGGTTCAATGACAAAAGACCTTGCAATACTTATTGGTCCATCTAGCAGATACTTAACTACTAACCAATTTTTAGATGAAATTGATGGCAGATTGAAAAAAAAATTAAATTAAAGATTTAATTTTTTCAAAAGCTTCATTGATCTTGTTTGGATCTTGTCCACCAGCTTGAGCAAAATCTTTTCTACCACCTCCTCCTTGGCCACCAATGATTTCAGAACTTAATTTAACAAATTTGACAGCATCAAACTTATCAATCAATTTATTTGTTACACCAACCGCAACACCCACTTTTTCATCTTTATTAGCAAAAACTACAACAATTCCTTCACCTAATTGTTTTTTACCATCATCTACAAGTTTTCTTAATTCTTTAGGAGGAAGACCGTCTACTTTTTGAAATCTAATTTTTGTACCTTTAATTTCCTCATCCTTAATTTGATTTTTTGTTTTATCATTTAATATAACTTTGACAGACAAAGTTTCTAATTGTTTGGTTAAATTTTTAATTAACAATTTTTGATCTGATTGATCTATATTTGGTTTACCTCCCAATTCAATTATTTGTTTTGTAAGGATCTTAATTAACTCCTCATTTTTTTCAGATGATTGATTGAGTAATTTTTCTTTATTCTTCAAAAAATCTTCTAATTGTTTATCTCTTAAAGCTTCAATTCTCCTTATTCCTGCTGCAATGGAAGACTGACTAGTAATTTTAAATTGACCAATATCACCTGTATTTTTGACGTGAGTTCCACCACAAAGTTCAGTTGAAAAATACTTTCCATCATCATCACCCATTGAAAGAACTCTTACTTCTTCGCCATATTTTTCACCAAATAAAGCTAAAGCACCATTTTCAACTGCTTCATCTGGTGTCATTAATCGTGTTTTAACGTCTGTTTTTTTAGATACCATTGAATTTACAAATTTTTCAATTTTATTGATTTCGTCTTCTGAAATAGGTTTCATATGGCTAAAATCAAATCTCAATCTACTTGGTTCAACTAAAGATCCCTTTTGAGTAACGTGTGTACCCAAAACTCTTCTCAAAGACTCATGTAATAAGTGTGTTGCTGAATGATAAGCCCTTGTATCATTTCTTCTTGTTTCATTTATTTTCATCTCAACACTATCATTCAATTTTATTGACCCACTAATTACTTTTCCATAATGAACAAAAAGATCTCCCAATTTTTTTTGTACATCTGTTACCTCAAATCTAAAATCTCCAGAAATAATTTCTCCAGTATCACCAACTTGACCACCCGACTCTCCATAAAAAGGTGTTTGATTAGTTATAATCATCCCTTCATCATTTGATTTTAAATCTTTAACTTCTTTATTATCTTTTAATAATGATAAAATTACTCCTTCAGCCTGATTTGTTTCATAACCCAAAAATTCTGTTGCACCTAATTTATCTTTAATTCCGAACCAAATATCTTCTACTGCAGCATCTCCTGATCCTTTCCAATTTTTTTTTGCAAGCTCTCTGCTTTCTTGCATTAGTGATTGAAATTTTTTTGTATCAATTGATAAAGATTTATTTCTTAAAATGTCCTCTGTGAGATCTAATGGAAATCCATAAGTGTCATATAATTTAAAAGCAACATCGCCAGGAAGAACTTTGTCTATTTTAGAAATTTCATCATTTAATATTTTTATTCCTCTGTCTAAAAGAATTAAAAATTTTTCCTCCTCCATTTTAAGAGTTTCTTTAATCAATGACTCTGCTCTATTTAATTCGGGATAGTTTCCTGACATTTCATTTTTTAATGTTTCGAATAAATTATAGAAAACAGGGTTCTTAGATCCTAACAAGTGTGAGTGTCTCATTCCTCTTCTCATAATTCTTCTAAGAACATAACCTCTTCCTTCGTTAGATGGCAAAACTCCTTCTGCAATTAAGAATGAACTTGCTCTTAAATGATCTGCAATAACTCTAAAACTTGAAAGATTATTTTGGTCTGGTTTTTTCTTTACAATTTCTGAAGTAGATTGAATTAGTTTTTGAAAATGATCTGTTTCATAATTGTCATGTGTGCCTTGAAGTAAAGCTGCAATTCTCTCTAACCCCATCCCAGTATCCACTGAAGGTTTTGGTAAATTAATTCTTTTATCTTTTGAAACTTGTTCATATTGCATGAAAACTAAGTTCCAAATTTCAATAAATCGATCTCCATCCTCATCTTTAGAACCGGGTAAACCACCTTTTAAATGATCTCCATGATCATAAAAAATTTCTGAACATGGACCACATGGTCCAGTTTCACCCATAGACCAAAAGTTATCAGATGTTGAAATTCTTATAATCCGATCATCACTAAAACCCGCTATTTTCTTCCAAAAACTGAAGGCTTCGTCGTCCTCATGAAAAACAGTTACATAAAGTCTATTTTTATCTAAACCAAAATCTTTAGTAATTAAATCCCACGCATAATGTATTGCTTTCTCTTTGAAATAATCACCAAAAGAAAAATTTCCTAACATCTCAAAAAACGTATGATGTCTTGGTGTGTAACCAACATTTTCTAAATCATTATGTTTTCCACCAGCTCTTACACATTTTTGTGAAGTAGTTGCTCTTTGATAATCTCTTTTTTCTAACCCAGTAAATACATTTTTAAACTGGACCATTCCAGAATTTGCAAACATCAATGTAGGGTCATTATTTGGAACTAAATTACTCGACTCAACAATCTTATGGTCATTCTTTTCGAAATATTTTAAAAATGTTTCTCTAATTTGATTTAGTGTTTTTTGAGCCATATTTTTAAAATACAGCTTTTTTATTCTATGTCTAGATAGCGATAAGGGGGAAAGGCGCTTATAGTAAGCGCCTTTTATAATTTAAAGATGACCTTTAATTTTAGTTCTTTTTTGAAGGAGTAGTTTCTTTAGCAGCCTCTTCTTTTTCAGCTACTTTCTTCTCTTTTTCAATCTTTTCAGGACTTAATGGATTTCCTTCAATTTTCTTAGAAATCACACCTGCTTTTTCTCTAATTGCCATTTCTATTTCTGCAGCAACTTTAGGGTTTTGAGCAAGATAAGTTTTTGCATTTTCTCTACCTTGTCCAATTTTCTCACCTTTATAAGCATACCATGCTCCCGATTTTTCAATGATATCAGCTTTAGCACCTAGGTCGACCAACTCACCCATTTTGCTAATTCCTCTTCCATACATTAAATCAAACTCAACAACTTTGAATGGAGGTGCAACTTTATTTTTAACCACTTTTACTCTTGTTGTATTTCCAATAATTTCATCTTTATCTTTAATGGCACCAATTCTTCTAATGTCCATTCTTACAGATGAGTAAAACTTCAATGCATTACCACCTGATGTTGTTTCAGGACTTCCAAACATAACTCCAATTTTCATTCTGATTTGGTTAATGAAAATCATCATTGTATTTGTATTTGAAATTGATCCAGTTAATTTTCTTAAAGCCTGACTCATTAATCTTGATTGAAGACCAACATGATGATCTCCCATCTCACCTTCAATTTCAGCTTTTGGAGTTAGAGCTGCAACTGAATCGATTACGATAACTGAAATAGAGCCTGATTTTACTAGCGTATCAGCAATTTCTAAAGCTTGCTCACCAGCATCTGGCTGAGAGATTAAAAGCTCTTCAGTATTTACTCCTAATTTTTTTGCATAAACTGGATCTAGAGCGTGTTCCGCATCAACGAAAGCACAAATTCCACCAGCTTTTTGAGCCTCAGCAACAACTTGTAATGCTAATGTTGTTTTTCCAGATGACTCTGGTCCGTAAACTTCAACAATTCTTCCTTTAGGCAAACCACCTATTCCTAAAGCTAAATCTAAGCTTAAAGAACCTGTAGATATCGACTCAATATCCATCGCTCTTTTTTCACCCAGTTTCATAACTGAGCCTTTTCCAAAATTGTCAGTTATTTGGCTAATCGCAGCATCTAATGCTTTATTTTTTTCTTTAATGTCCAATTCTTGATCTTTCGTAGATTTAACTACTTTTAAGTTATTTTTTGTCATTTTTTGCCTCTTTTATTGCTTTTTTTAACACTCGAATCATAAAATAAATGTACACATTTTGTTCTCATTAGCAAGACATATTATTTTTAGTTAAAAAAACCAATAATTATCTAATTTTTAGATAATCACTGTTTAATAGTCCGACAGATTTTAAGAGGTTGAACTGAGAAAGAATGTAGTTTCTTTCAGAATCAGCCAGAGAAATTTGTGCATTCAACAATAAAGAATTTGATTGAATGACTTCCAAAGTGGTTCTGTCAGATCCACTGTTATATTCGGCTACTATTCCTTCATTTGCTATTTCAGCTGCATTTACTTGTGCTCGAACAGAATTTAACAAACTTTTATTTGATTGGTAATTTGACCAAGCGCTAGCTACATCAGTTTGATTTTTTGTAATCATATTTTCTAACAATAAATTTTTTTGTAATTCTAGACTTTGATTTTTTCTCAATGAGGCGATATTTTTTCCTCCCGAAAAAAATGGCCAAGTTACGGTTGCTTTGAGAGTTTCTTTATCTCTTTCATCATAAGTGGCACTAAAATCATCAGTTTGAGATCTATCGAATGATAATGTAGCTGAAGGTGCCAGATCAGCTTTTGCGCTTGTGGTATCTTTTTTTGATTGTTCATACTCTAATTGAGCAATTATTAAGTTTGGATTATTTTTTTTTGAAATTTCA
Source organism: uncultured Pelagibacteraceae bacterium (assembly GCA_902576765.1). Lineage (GTDB taxonomy): Bacteria > Pseudomonadota > Alphaproteobacteria > Pelagibacterales > Pelagibacteraceae > Pelagibacter. The sequence continues at coordinate 1,013 of CACGWH010000014.1, read as the reverse complement.
ATTGCAGAATTCAGATCATTAGGTAATTCAGTTGCAGTTATTGAAGATTTGTCTAATAATTCAGCATCATTTAATTTTCCAATCACATTTTCGTAATTAAGTTTACTCGTTAAAAAGTCGTTTTCTGCTTGAATTAATTTTGCTTGTGCACCTGCTAAAGAAGATTCTGATTGTGCAACATCTGATAAAGATATGTTTCCTCTTTCTAATCTAATTCTGTCTGTCTCAACTTGGCGATCTAACAAGTTAACATTTGATCTATTAATTTTAAGTTTTTCATTTGCAGATACTAAACCTGTATAAGCTTGAATTGATTTGTACAAAATATCTTGTTCTTTTTTTAAAAGTTTTGCCTTAGCTAAATCAATACCAATTTTACTTTTTGCCATTTCAGCACCTCTTCCAAAATCAATTAAAGTTTGGGTTATAGTGACTGATTTTACAGTTGGGTCTACATTTGTAATTGAGGCATCAGATCCATCACGATTAGTCAGTTTGTCAGTTTCTTCTTCACTTTGACTTCCACTTAAAGTTACAGTTGGAAGATATGAACTTTTTGAAATATTCAATTCTTGTTTTGAAATATTTAAACTTTCTCTTTCTGCGTTGAGCTCAGGATTATTATTATAAGCCTTTTTTCAATGCTGCAGAAAAAGTTTCAGCATTAACATTTGATAATATTAATAAGTAGCCAAAAATTATTAAAAATAAATTTTTCATTTGTTTTTATATACAGCAGATTTTATTTGATGGTTACTATTTAAATTAAATATTATAGATGCATATTTAGGCATATTCTTAAGCATGTTTTGGGTAATTCGCTGATATGTTTGCATAAAATTTATTACATCTCCCCTACTCATTATTTTTAAATTCGATTTCACTTTGCTTTTCACCCAAAGTTTTCTTTCTTGTTTCAATCTCCATTTCTGTAATAAACTAAAATTTTTTGCTCTTAAGTAAATCAAACAATTCAGTTGAGAATATAAATTTTTATATTTTGATTTCAATTG
>CACGWH010000013.1 GCA_902576765.1 uncultured Pelagibacteraceae bacterium | reverse complement strand
TTTTCTATTTTTTCTGCATACTCAAAAGACTCGTCTTTTCTAAAAAGTAATTTTGGTAAAAATTTCATTACTACTTTTTGTGACAGAATTTTTCTTATTAAAAATGAATATTCTTTTAAAACCATAATTTTCTCCTCAGCATTTTTTCCTCCTAATGGAAGAACATAAGCCTTTGCAATTTTTAAATCAGGACTCATTCTTACCTCAGTAACTGTTATTGTATTTGTCTCTAAATTTGGCACCTTAGCCTCATTTCTAATAAAAATCATGCTTAAAGACTGCTTTATCATTTCTCCAACTCTCAACTGTCTTTGTGATAATGGTTTTCCAATTCTATCTGCCATTATATTGACCTTTCTGTAGATGTAACACTAAATGCTTCTATTGTATCATTTTTTTGGAAATCCATATAATCTTTAACCGTAATTCCACATTCTTGTCCGCTACTAACATGCTTTACCTGATTTTTTTCTCTAAACAAGGTACCTACTTTGCCTGTATATATTATCGCACCATCCCTAATTATTCTCACCTCAGAGTTACTGTTTATCTCTCCCTCTGTTACTTTTGAACCCGCTACTTTTCCAGCTCCAGACACCTTAAATATTTCTAAGATTTGAGCTGTGCCTGTAATCGCCTCTTTAATATCTGGTGATAACAATCCTGACATTCTTTTTTTAATGAAATCTAAAACTTCATAAATGATATTATAAGACGAAATTTTAATTTTCTCATTTTCCGCGAGTTTTTTTGCTTCCTTACTCGGTTTTACGTTAAATGCTATTAAAACTGCGTTAGAAGCTTTTGCCAATGTAACGTCAGTCTCAGTTACCATTCCAATATCAGCTAAAATAATTTTTGGTTTCACTTCATCATGCTTAATCTGACTGATTGCATTTTTTATAGCTTCTGATGATCCATGAACATCAGATTTAATTATTAAATTTAATTCTTCTGATGAATTATCCTTAAAAGCTGACTCTTGAGTTGCAAATGATAAAGGATTTTTTCCACCTTTGCTTTCTTCAGCTCTGTTTTCACTTAAAGATTTTGCTTCTTTTTCACTGTCAAGTACAATAAAATCATCTCCTGCTTTAGCTGCTCCATTTATTCCCAAGATTTCTACTGGTGTCGATGGTAAAGCTTCATTTGTATTTATTCCTTTGTCATTTATAATTGCTCTCACTTTACCCCATCTCAAACCACTCACAAAAAAATCACCTTTTTTAAGTGTACCTGAAGTAATAATAACTGTTGCTACTGGACCTCTTCCAACATCTATTTTTGACTCTAACACAATCCCAGTTGCTTCAGACTCAAAATCAGTTTTTAAATCTAAAATTTCAGCTTGTAAAGATATAGCCTCTATGAGTTTATCTAAATTAAGTTTTGTTTTTGCTGATATTTCAACCATTAAAGTATCACCTGACAGATCTTCAGCTATAAGTTCATATTCTAATAATTGATTTTTTACTTTTTGAGGATCTGCCTCTGGAAGATCACATTTATTAATAGCAACAACTATTGGTACATTAGCTGATTTTGCATGTTTTATAGACTCAATTGTTTGTGGTTTAACACCATCATCTGCAGCAACTACTAAAACCACAATATCAGTTAGCTTAGAACCTCTCGCTCTCATCTCAGTGAAAGCTGCATGACCAGGGGTATCAATAAATGTCAATTTATTTGATTGATTTTCAATTTGATAAGCACCAATATGTTGAGTAATTCCTCCAAATTCACCTGATACTACATTAGCACTTCTTAAAACATCAAGAACTGAAGTTTTTCCATGATCAACATGTCCCATAACAGTTATTATAGGAGGTCTATTTTTTAAATTCTCAGATCGAGACTCCTTAATTTTTTTAATAATCTCCTCTGCTTTTTCCTCTCTAATTGGATTATGACCAAATTCTTTAACTAAAAACTCAGCTGTATCTGCAGCTAGTGTCTGATTTATAGTAACCGTGACTCCCATACCAAAAAGATATTTGATTACATTGCTTGATTGTTCAGCCATTTTATTTGCCAATTCCCTCACAGTAATAGCCTCGGGAATATTGATGTCCCTTTTTATGGGTTTTAATCTCTCTTTATCTTCATCTTTATTAGCATTCTTCAGCTCTTTTTGTCTTGCTCTTTTAACTGAGGCTAAACTTCTTTCTCTAGTTTCAATTTCATCGCTCAAAGCTCTAGAAACTGTAAGTTTGACCTCTCTCTTTTTAGTTCCCAACTTTGTTCTTTTCTCTTTAGTGTCTGTTTCAGCTTTCAATCTCTTAGTTGCTCTTTGTTCGGCTAGTTTACGTTTTTCGAAATCAGTTGTTGCTGAAGATATTTTTGATGGGGAATTACTTTTAAATTGTGTATTTTTTCTATTATTAGAAGATAGTGATTTAGTTGCAGAAAACTTATTAAAGCTACCTTTGTTTATAGGTTTATTAATTTTATTATTAATTTTTACTGTATTTTTAACTTGTGATTTTGTTGTCTCAAAATTTTTTAAGGTTTTTTTGGGACTTCCAGAAATAGTAAGTTTTGTTTTTTTGTTTTCCATTTCTCATACCTCAATCTTTATAAACTATGTTTCTTGCTGTCATGATTAAATTATCAGCTTCATCCTTTGACAAAGCAAAATCTTCAAGATATCCTTGAAGTTTAACCTTTTCACCTTTAACAACATCAAATCCACCAGTTAATTCATCTGAAGCTAAATCTGCAAAATCTTGTAAACTTAATATTTTTTTTTCACCCAAAGTTACTAGCATTCCAGGTGTTAAACCTTTAAGGCTTATTAACGTGTCCTCTAAACCTAATTCTTTAATCCTGTTAGAAATATCTTCTTGATCTTTTTGATAAAATTCTTTCGCTCTTTCAATTAAAGCCTTAGCAGTTTCTTCCTCGATACCCTCTATTTTTACTAAATTTTCTGCTGAACTATCTTTTATATCATCAATTGTTGAAAATCCCTCGGCAACAAGTAGTTGCCCTAATGTTTCATCTAACTCCAAATTTTTTACAAAATTATCAGTTTTTTCTTTAAACTCTAATTGTCTTCTTTCAGAGTCTTCTTGATCGGTCATAATATTAATTTCATAGTTCAAAAGTTTCGTTGCTAATCTTACATTTTGTCCTCTTCGACCTATAGCTTTACTTAAATTTTCCTCTGTTAAAATAACATCAAGCTTCTTTCTTTCAAAATCAACATTTACCCTTTGAACTTCTGCGGGCGAAAGTGCGTTGGAAACTAAAATTGCTGGATCCTCAGACCAATTTACAATATCAATTTTTTCTCCTTGTAGTTCATTTACTACAGCTTGTACTCTTGAACCTCTCATTCCTACACAGGCTCCAACTGGATCAAGAGAAGTATCGACAGCTTTAACACAAATTTTTGCTCTACTTCCAGGATCTCTTGAAGAAGATTTTATCTCGATTAGGCCATCATAAATCTCGGGAACTTCTTGTACAAAAAGCTTTTCCATAAACTTTGGATGAGCTCTAGATAAAAAAATCTGTTGTCCTCTTGGCTCTCTTCTAACATCACTGCAGTAAGCTTTGACTCTATCGCCAGCTTTTATATTTTCTCTTGGAATTAACTCATTTTTTTGAATAATTGCTTCTGTTCTTCCAAGATCCACAATTACATTACCAAATTCTAATCTTTTAACAATTCCGCTTAAAATTGTATCTTTTTTATCAATGAAATCATTAAACTGTCTTTCTCTCTCAGCTTCTCTCACATTAGAATTAATAACCTGTTTTGCAGTTTGAGCTGCTATTCTTCCAAAATCAAATGAAGGTAATGGTTGTAAAACTTCATCACCTACTTTTTTATTTTTATTAATTTCGTTTAATTTAATCGCATCCTCTAATTTAATTTCTACATTTATATTTTCTGGATTTTCTGCAACAATTAGTTTTCTAAAAATTTCAATATCACCACTATCTCTATTAATAAGAACCTTAATTTCATTATCTTGACCAAATTTTGACTTAGCAGCTTTTGCGATTCCAGTTTCCATTGAACTAATTATTAATTCTTTATCAATAGATTTTTCTAATGCTACAGCTTCGGCTATCCTAAGTAACTCTAGTTTATCTGCTCTTCTATTTAACATATTTTGTTTGCTACAAAAAAAAATGGGCCAAAGCCCATTATGATAATTTAACAATGTAAGTGGAATATATTAAAGTTTTTTAATTATTCAACATAAACTATTTTAAAAAAATATCTGTTTTATTGGTATTTTCCCATGAAAAAGCTCCATCTTTTTCGGGAACTCTTCCAAAATGACCATATGCTGCTGTTTTTTCATATATAGGTTTATTTAGTCCAAGCATCTCTCTTATTCCTCTGGGACTTAAATCAAAATTTTCCTTAATTTTATCCACTACAAATTTATTCTTATCTAAATCATTATCAAAAAGATCAACATAAATTGATAATGGTTTTGATACTCCAATAGCATAAGCTAATTGAATTAAACATTTCTCAGAAATTTTTGAAGCTACAACATTTTTTGCTATATATCTTGCGGCATATGCAGCTGATCTGTCTACTTTTGTTGGATCTTTTCCAGAAAAAGCTCCGCCTCCATGAGGTGCTGCTCCCCCATATGTATCAACTATGATTTTCCTTCCAGTAAGTCCACAATCTCCATCAGGTCCCCCAATTACAAAATTTCCGGTTGGATTTACATAAAATTCATTTTCATTAAATTCTCTCAAAAATTCTTTTGGTATTGATTTTAGCATATATGGTCTTAACAACTCTTTAACTTCTGTTTGATTTAAATTTGGTGAATGTTGTGAAGAAATTACTACAGATTTTACTTTTGATGGCTTTCCATTTACATATTCAAATGTAACCTGGCTTTTTGAATCCGGCTCTATATTTTTAAGTTTTCCAGATTTTCTATCTTCTGCCATTAATTTTAAAATTTTATGTGAATAATGAATAGGTGCTGGCATTAAGACATCGGTTTCATTACATGCATAACCAAACATAATACCTTGATCACCGGCTCCTTCATCTTTATTTCCAGATGAATCTACTCCCATAGCTATATCTGCTGATTGTGAATGCAAATGACTTTCTATTTTAGTTGCCTCTTTCCAAGTAAATCCTTCTTGGTCATAACCAATATCTTTAATACAATTTCTTACCTTAGAAATAATTTCATCTTTGCTTATTTCTGGACCTCGAACTTCACCTGCAAGAACAACTTTATTCGTTGTTGTGAGCGTTTCGCATGCAACTCTCGAATACGGATCACCTGAAAGATATGTATCAACGACCATATCAGAAATTCTATCAGACACCTTATCGGGATGTCCTTCAGATACTGACTCGCTTGTAAAAAGAAAATTTTTTAAATTACTCATTTCTGAACCTATTAAATGAAAATATTAAAAAAATATACAATAAAATTAATAGTATAAAAATTTTATTACCTAATGTTGAAAAGATTGTTTTATCTAAAACTCTTCTTTTTTCAAAGTCAACATAGCCAGACACTCCATAATTTATCTTTTTTTCAATTTGTCCTAAAGGATTTATAATTGCTGCCATACCATTATTAGATGATCTTAATACATATTTTCCATTTTCAATTGCTCTAAATATGCTATGTGAAAAATGTTGCTTAGGTCCTATTGATTTTCCAAACCATCCATCTTCTGAAATATTTAAAATAAAATCGAAATCAAAATTTTTAGTTAAATTTCCACTGTAAATAATTTCATAACAAATTAGAGGTAAAAATTTTAATTCTTCTTTATTAATATTTATCTTAAAAAAATCTCTTTTATTACCTTTACTAAATGACTCAATATTATTCGTAATAATTTTTAAACCAACTTTATTCATAATACTTTCAAAAGGAAGAATTTCTCCAAATGGTACAAGTTTAATTTTATTGTAATTATCAATCAAATTTAATTTATGATCGAATACAGAAAAGGAATTAAAATATTTATAGTTATTTTTTTCAGCCTCTCTTTTAGTAATTCCCAAACCAATTAAATGATTTTTATTGAAATATTTAGAAATAATATCACTGTACAGACTTAATTGATCTTGATACGTATTGGGAATTATTCCTTCTGGCCACACAAAAAAAGTTTTTCTTTCCTTTTCTGGTGAACTGATTGAAATTAGCTCATTGATTACAGCTTCTGTCTGAATATTTTGATAAAATCTATCAAGACTAATATTTGAGCCGATTACTCTTATAATGTAAGGGTTTTTTTTAAATTCTTTACTTAGAAATTTATTTTTTTGAAAAATACCATATGTAAAAAATAAAATTGGTAAAAGCAGAAAAAATATAGAAACACCTATTTCTTTTTTTGATTTCTTTAAAATAAAAAGTGCTGGTGCTGTAAAAAAACTAATTACAATTAAATTTAGTGAGTAAGTACCAATTACAGATATAATACTTATAAAACTTAAATTTTTAGAAAAGCTATAAACTATCAAATTCCATGGAAATCCAGTTAAAATAAATCCTCTGACAAATTCTATTATCCCAAACAAAAGTGAAAATAAAAAAAAAGCACTTAAAATACTTTTTTGCTTAAATAAGAAAAAAAAAAATGTAACAAATGCGTAAAATAATCCTAAAAAAGCTGGAATTATAATCATAGCAATTGGTATTAAAAAACTTAAATTTTTATCAAAAGTTAGCGAAATAGTTATCCAATATAAATTTGTTAAAAAATAACTAAAACCAAAAATCCAACCAAAATAAAAAGAAGTTTTTTTCGATATTTTTTGATTAATTTTTTTATATAAAAATATGAATAAAATACTAAAGGTAAAAAAATTTATTAAGTAATAATTAAATGGAGGATGACTTAGGGATGTTAAAGCTCCTAAAACGATTAAAAGAATTGTTTCAAGTATAAATTTTTTTTTCAATTTAATTCAATAATTTTTCGATAGATTTAAAAATTTTTTTTTCTTCTCTATACATTATTTGATAATCCTTAAGATTAATATGATCATATCCTAATAAATGCAAATATCCGTGTATAAAAATCTTAATAGTTTTTTTTTTAAATTCAAAATTAGTTAAATCTTTGGGTTTATTCATATAATTATAACTGATTATGATGTCACCTAAATAAATTTTTTTTAAATTTTTTGTTTTCTGCCCAAATGGAAAAGAGAGTATGTCAGTATGTTTATTTTTTTTTCTAAATTTTTTATTTAAAATCTTAATATTTTTATTATTCGAAAGTAATAAAGTTAAATAAACTTTCTTATTAAGAAATCTAAATTTTTTTGGAAAATGTTTGCAAATGTTATTGAATAAGATTTCTTTTTTTTTTAACTTTTTTGACCAAGATTTTTCCTCAGAAATTACATTAATTCTGATCATTATTGTTATATGCCTTAACGATTTTTGATACTAGTGGATGCCTTACTACATCTGAATGATCAAAATTTACTGTAGAAATTTCATTTATGTGAGATAGTATTTTTTTAGATCTCTCCAGACCTGATGAATTTTTATTCGGTAAATCTATTTGAGATGGGTCACCATTAACAACAATTTTTGAATTTTCACCTATTCTAGTGAGAAACATTTTTATTTGTGTATCAGTAGCATTTTGTGCTTCATCTAAAATTGCAAAGGAGTTTTTCAAAGTTCTCCCTCTCATAAAAGCTAGGGGTGCAATCTCAATATCACCAATTTCTATCATTCTTTGTATTTTTTCAAAATGAAACAAGTCATATAATGAGTCGTATAAAGGTCTTAAGTAAGGATCAACTTTCTCTTTCATATCTCCAGGTAAAAATCCTAATCTCTCACCTGCCTCTACGGCTGGCCTAGATAAAATTATTCTCTCTATTTTTTTTTCTAGTAACATTGTTAAACCAACAGCAACAGCCAAAAAAGTTTTTCCAGTCCCTGCAGGCCCAGCTGAAATTATTATTTCATTTTGTCTTAATGCTCTAACATATTCCTTTTGTTTTTCCGATCGTGGAATAATTGATTTTTTTGGAGTTTTGATAATATCTGTTACATTAGTGTTTTTTACTTTTTCATTAATCATGAATTGGTCAACAGAAGATAAGATATCTTTTTGCTCAATAGTTCCGTTATTAATGAACTGATTTGATAAAAATTGAATCGCATTTTTTACAATTTCATTTTTTTCAGATGAGGATTTTATAAGAATTGAATTTCCTCTAGAATAAATATTTGCACCAGTTAACTTTTCTAATTCTTTTAAATTTTTGTTAAATTCTCCAACAACACCCATTAATAGATCATTTTCATGGAAAATAACGCTAAGAGAATTATTCTCGGAATAAACAAATTTTAATAGAGATTGAATATCTTTTTTTATTGAATTACTCAAACCTACGCTACTCTTTTTTCTAAATTATTTAGACTACCACCAAATAAAGTATTTTGGTTACTTTTATCAATTTTAACTTTTATTATATTTCCCACATCTTGATCATTACCATCAAATATAACTGAAGTCATGTACTCAGATCGACCAAAGAATTTAGTACTTTCATTTGTTTTATTTTCTACCAAAACATCTATTTCTTTTTTCTCAAGCGATTTATTCATTTTAATTTGATTTTCAAATAATAGATTTTGAACTTTCTCTAACCTCGCTAGAGATATTTTTCTGTCAATAGGTTTTAAATTTGAGGCTGGTGTGCCTGGCCTTGGACTAAATATAAAAGAGAAAGAATTTATAAATTTGATATTTCTGATTAAATCATATGTTGCTTCAAAATCTTCCTCATTTTCTCCTGGATAACCTATTATGAAATCACTAGAAAATTCAATTTTTGAATTAATAGATTTAAGTTTTTCATATATTTTCATATAGTCTCTTATTAAATGTTTTCTATTCATTAACTTAAGAACTTTGTTAGATCCACTTTGTATAGGTAAGTGTACTAATGGCATGAGTTTTTTTGAAATACCATAAACATTTATGAGATCATCTGTCATATCTCTAGGGTGGGATGTTGTGTATCTAATTCTTTTTATTTCTGGTAATTTATCAATTTCAAGAATTAAATCTGATAACTTATAATTATTATCTTTGTAGGCATTAACATTTTGACCTAATAAAGTAATTTCACAAACACCATTTTCAGATAAAAATTTTGCTTCATCAATAATCTTATTAAAAGAGCGAGAATATTCAGGACCTCTTGTAAATGGAACTACACAAAAATTACAAAACTTATCACAGCCTTCTTGTATAGTTAAAAATGAAGATACTTTTTTAGTTGAATTCTTTATTCCGTCTAAATAATTAAATTTTGATATAGCATCGAAATTTGTTTCATCTAATTTATTTTGCTTGTTTAAATATTCTTCGATTTTACCATTTAACTTGTGATAAGATTGAGGTCCAATTACTATGTCAATGTAAGGCTCTCTTTTTAACATCTCTTCATTTTCTGCTTGAGCTACACAACCAGCTACTATTACAATAGGTTTTTTTTTTGATCTAAAATTTTTTTTAACTCTTCCTATTTCATGATAGACTTTCTCTTTCGCTTTATCTCTTATATGACAAGTATTTAACAAATAAATATTTGTCTCTTCGAGTTTTTCAGTTTTGTAAAAACCTATGTTTTTAACGGTATCAAATATACGATTAGAGTCGTATTCATTCATTTGACATCCAAAGGTTTTAATAAAAATTTTTTTACTCATCTTTTGAGTTTACTTTAACGCCATACAGCTCGAGCTTATGATCAACTAGTTTATAGCCATACTTTTCTGCTACCTTTTTTTGTAATTTTTCAATTTCCTCATCTACGAATTCAATTATTTCACCAGTTTTAACATCAATAAGATGATCGTGGTGACCTTCATTTAATTCTTCATATCTTGCTTTACCACCTTTGAACTCGTGCTTTGTAAGTATGCCAGACTCTTCAAATAATTTTACAGTTCTATAAACTGTAGCAATGCTAATTTTAGAATCAATTTTAGAAACCCTGCTATAGAGTTCATCTACATCTGGATGATCTGAAGACTCAGACATCACTTTTGCGATTATTCGTCTTTGATCTGTTAGTTTAACTCCCTTGGATAAACATTTTTCTTCAATAGTTTCTGACATAGATGATTTTAACTCAAATAAATAGGATTAATCAAATTTTTTTCAACTTTAAATTTCTCACAAAGTTTTGGTATATTTTCATGTTTAACCTCATTTTTTTCATTAAAATCATCAAAACTGAAGGAATAATAATCTATTTTATGTGCCAAATGTATTGCTTTGACAATTGAAAAAGAATTTCTTATTCCAGCAAAACTTCCTGGCCCTCTATTTACATAAATTTGTGATATATCTTTTAAATTCAATTTTTTTTTATCTAAAAATTCCTTAATAAGTAATGTTAATTTTTCATAATTAGTTTTGGTATTTTCATGAGTAATACTATAGTTAATATCTTTATTCATGATCATTAAAAAAATTTCATTTTTAGTAGCATCAATTATTAGTTTATTCATTTTACAATTATTCTATGCAAGTAATTCTAATTCAGAGAATGATAATAGCAAATACTTTTCTAATGATGAGGGTGTATTGTCGTTAATGTATCATCGTTTTAATGAAAATAAATATCCATCTACAAATATTAGAATGGATATATTCAATGAACAAATGAATATTATTAAAAATCAGGGATATGATTTTTATGATCCAAAAATTTTTTTAGATGAAATTAATAAACCAAAAAATAAAAAAAAAATTTTAATTACTATTGATGATGGATTTAAATCTTTTTATAATGAAGCATGGCCCTATCTAAAGAAAAATAAAATTCCATTTATCTTATTTGTTTCAACAGAACCTGTGGGTAAGAAAGGTTATATGAGTTGGAAAGAAATAAAAGAAATAGATAATTCAGAAATTGGATATATTGGACATCATTCACATACTCATGAATACTTAATCGATGTGGAAAGTTCGGAATTTATCAATGATATAGAAACAGCTACAAAAATATTCAAAGAAAATTTGGGTTATGTCCCTAAAATTTTTTCATATCCTTTTGGTGAATATTCCCTTTTTATGAAAAAATATATAGCAAAAAATTTTGAGATAGCATTTGGACAACACTCAGGAATAATTGATAGAAATAAAGATAAATTTGAATTACCTAGATTTCCTATTAATGAAAAATATGGTGAACTTAAGAGATTTAAATCAATAATTAATTATAGTCCTTTAGAATATAAAAGCCTCAAACCAGAGGAAAAAAAATTGGATAAATTTAATAACCCACCGAAATTAATTGTTGAATTTTTTGATGAACAAAAAAATATAGAAAATATAAATTGTTATTCTAATGATGGTGGTAAATGGAAAAAACCAAAACTAAAATATGATAATAATACTTTAATGATTAATTTTGAAGAACCATTTATTCCTAGAAGAGGAAGAGTTAATTGCTCCCTAAATGAAAATGGGAAATGGAGATGGTTTGGAACTCAATTCACTATAAAAAAAGACTAAATTAAACTTTCCAATTCAATACTTGAAGGGAGTAATTTTGCATCATCAAAATCTTTTAAATTATTTTGTTCTATAATTTTTTGTAAAACTTCAACATATTTTTCACCAGTCTCTGCATAATTATTTAAATATTTTGCTAAAACCAGACTATCAAGTTCTTTGCCCTCATCTCTTAACTCAGCTCTAGCTTTTCTAAAATTTTTATAAGATGAATGAGTATTTAAGTTTCTTTGGTATGCTCTTACTGAAGCTTGTAAAACATTAAACTTCATTACTTTGTGTCCTTCATTTTTATCTGAATCTTTAGGTTTCAATCCTTCACCAGACCAAGTCCACTGACCAAACAAAGCATTACCCTCTTGTGCAAATCTAGAAGTTCCCCAACCTGTTTCTTTTGCTGCTTGAGCAAGAGCGAGGGAGACTGGTACTTCGTCCATTCTTATTTTTAGAATTGATAGATCATTTGATTTAATCCCATATTGTTTAAATTTTTTTTTTAACCATTTAATCTCTAACTTAGTATTGTTGCTTTTGTTTATGATTGTAAAAAGTCTTTTTCTATCTAATCGAATATTGTTATTTTCCTTTAAAATCAACGGTAAAACTATTTGAATAAAAAATTCTTTTCTTTTTTTTGTACTTTCTATCATTTTAATTTCTTGAGGAAGAAGAGTTAGAGCAACTGGTTTAACTAATTTTTTTTCTCTAACATCTTTGAGTGTATAGTTTGTATCTTCAAATAATTGTTTGATAGTTGATGCATTTAATCTTACTGTATCAACCTCTAAGTCATTTAAAGTAAATATATCTCTCAATAAATCATTTTCATTTAAAATTTCTTCGTCGTCTTCAAAACTATTTTTTTTTTTATTTAAAGTATAAGCCAAAACAGCCTTTGAATTATTTTGAACAGAATTAAGATCTTTATTTGCAAAATTTATTATTAGTGGTGCAGAATAAAAGAAAAAAACTACTAATATTGAACTTATAAAAATTCTTGGTAAAGACCCAATGTTTCTTTTATCAAAAAACTTAAGAGCTTTCATTTTTGGTTTATTATTTCTAATCATAAATTTAAATTGCGATAACTTCTTTTACCTCTGGTACATAATGACATAAAAGATTTTGAACACCTTGCTTAAGCGTCATTGTTGAGCTTGGACATCCTGAACAACTTCCTTGAAGCTGAACTTTAACTATACCATCTTTGAATTCTTTAAACTTAATATCACCCCCATCTTTAGCCACTGCTGGTCTTACTTTTTGATCAAGAACTTGTACAATTTTTTTTTCAATTTCTTCTAAGTTTTCATTGACTTCATCTAAATTTTTTTCAATAACACATTCTTTTCCACCTTTATAAAAATCATTAATCAATGAAATCGCTATATGCTTAATTTCATCCCATGAGGTATAATCATTTTTGTTGATAGATATAAAATCTTTGCCTAAAAAAATCCCCTCAACACCATTAACTGATAATAAATTTCTAATTAAGTGATTTTTAGTGTCATCTTTTTTTGTTATTTCATATGAACCACTGTTTGATACAATTTTACCAGGTAAAAATTTCAATGAATTTGGATTTGGTGTAGTTTCAGTTTGAACGAACATAACTTATATATAATCTAAAATTTCAAAATTTAAACTTGATAATAAAAAAAATTCAAAAACCTATTATTTTATGAATTTCTTTTATCTTTTTTGATGCTTTATCATTCGCTTTTTGAGCACCTTCCACTAAAATTTGATCTAAATAAACTTTATCGTCTAATAATTTTTTAATTTCAAGTGAAAGTGGAAAGATTTTATCAACTAGAACTTGAGCTAAATTTTCTTTAAATTCAGAAAAATTTTTACCAGAAAATTCTTTTACAGATTTTTCTAAATTTATCTTTTTCAAACTAGAATAAATGCCTAGTAAATTTTTGGCTTCAGGTCTCTTATCCAAATCTTTTACATTTATCGGCATGGGTAAGGGATCAGTTTTAGCTTTTTTAATTTTATTTATTATTTGATCTTGCGTATCGCTTAAATTTATTCGACTCAAATCAGATATTTCTGATTTACTCATTTTTTTCGTACCGTCTTTAAGACTCATTATTCTTGAAAACTCTTTTTGAATTAAAGGCTCTGGTGTTACAAAAAAATTTTCTACTTTAAAATCATTATTAAATTTTTGTGCTATGTCTCTGCAAAGTTCTAAATGTTGTTTTTGATCATCTCCTACTGGAACATGTGTTGCGTCATACAATAAAATATCTGCCGCCATTAGAACTGGATAAGAATAAAGACCTATGCTAGCCTTTTCTTTATCCTTCCCTGCTTTTTCTTTAAATTGTGTCATTCTATTTAACCATCCCATTCTGGCAATACAGCCTAAAATCCATGCGGCCTCTGAATGTGCACTAACTTGAGACTGATTAAAAATTATATTTTTTTTTGGATCTATTCCACTAGCAATGAAAGTTGCAACAGTTTCACGAATATTATTTCTAAATTCTTTAGGATCTTGATTTACAGTAATAGCATGGAGATCAACTACACAAAAAATACACTCAGTATCATTTTCGTTGCTTAAATCTACAAAATTCTTGATTGCACCTAAATAATTGCCCAGATGAAGATTCCCTGTGGGTTGAACACCTGAAAAAATTTTTTTTCCCATAAGTTAATACTTTAATTGAAGATCTTTATAATTAAAAGCTTTGATAAAAAATGATAGTAGTAAATAGAAACTTAAGGTCAACAAAACTGAAAGAATTAAATAAAACGATTTGAAATGAGAATCATAAATTAACTGATTTTTAAATATAAAAATTAGATAATTAAAAAATATTCCCATAATAATCGATGCTAAAACTATTTTAAAAAAGCTTACTAAAAACGAGGCATTAAACTCAAACAAATCTTTATTCATTAGATAAATAAACAAAATTATAGAATTGAACCAAGATGAAATCGTAGTAGCTATTGGGATAATTATAAATCCAATACTTTTAAAATAATATAGACTTATAAAAATATTTATAATCACGGAAATCAAAGATATATAAAATGGTGTTTTGGTGTCATTATTGGCAAAGAAAAAAGTGGAAAAAACTTTTATGAAAGCAAAAGCTGGTAAACCCAAACCAAAATAAAAAAGTGCTTTTGCTGAATTTAAAACTGCATCATTGGTAAATGAGCCATAACCAAATAAAGCTGAAACTATTTCTTCAGAACCTATGAATAATGCAACAGAGGCAGGTAAACTTAAAAACATACTTAATTCTAGTGCTTTATTTTGAATAAGTAGAACTTTAGTCTTTTTTTTAAGGTAAACATGTTTTGAAAGTTGAGGAAGAACAACTACACCGATTGCAATTCCAGCTATTGCTAAGTTTATTTGATAAATCCTATCAGCATAATAAAGATATGAAACTGCACTTGTTTGAAATGAAGCAATAATTGTTCCAATTAATATATTTATTTGTGTGACTCCCGATGAAAAAATACTTGGTAGTAATTTTTTAAAAAAATTTTTTACCTTATTATTAATGGTAATTTTAAAATTCATTTTTATTGAGAAAAATTTTTTTGCAAATTTATATAAAAAAAGTAGCTGTAATAAACCTGCTATTGAAACTCCAAAAGATAGATAAAAAACTAATTCGTCGCCAAAATAATTTCCAAAAAAAAGAATTCCAATCATTAGAATATTCAAAATAATTGGAGCAGCTGATGCAGCTGCAAACTTATTATGAGAATTAAGTATGCCAGCAAAAAAAGAGGACAGGCTAACAAACATTAAAAAAGGAAAGGTAATTCTTGTTAAATCTGTTGCAACTTTAATCTTTTCACTATCTTCAACAAATCCTGGAGCAATTAAACTCACCACTATTGGCATGAAAATTTCTGCAACCAAAACTAAAAAAAATAAAGCTAAAAATAATAAATTAAAAATTTCATTTGCAAAAATATTTGATTTTTTTTTTCCTTGAGCTAATTCTGAAGTATAGCTTGGTACAAACGCAGCATTAAATGTGCCTTCTGCAAACAGTCTTCTAAAAGTGTTAGGAATCCTGAAAGCCACGAAAAAAGCATCAGCTAAAAAACTTGTACCTAAAAAAATAGCAATTAAGATATCTCTTAAATAACCAAGTAATCTGCTGATTATAGTATAAAATCCAAAAGTGCCTGTTGACTTAACTAAATTCATAAATCATATTAGTCTTAATTTTACCCCATTTGTACACCTAATTAACATAAATGAAAAAAACAAAAATTGATCATTATACTGATAAGGAAGCTTTAGATTTTCATAGTCATAAGAAGCCAGGAAAGATTGAAATATCTTCCTCAAAAAATATGACTTCAAAAAGAGATCTTGCATTAGCATATTCTCCAGGAGTTGCAGCTCCTGTAAGAGCAATCAGTGATAATCCCGATGCAGTATTTGATTATACTAGTAAAGGAAATCTTGTTGCTGTCATAAGTAATGGGTCAGCAATTTTAGGTATGGGAAATTTAGGGGCTTTAGCCTCCAAACCGGTTATGGAAGGTAAAGCAGTTTTGTTTAAAAGATTTGCAGATATTGACTCAATTGACCTTGAAATAGACTCATCAGACCCTAATGAAATTATTAATAGTATTAAAAATTTTGCGCCAAGTTTTGGTGGTATAAATCTTGAAGATATAGCTGCCCCAGATTGTTTTGTTATTGAAGAAAAACTTCAAGAAATATTAGATATACCCGTATTTCATGATGATCAACATGGAACAGCAATTATTACTACTGCTGCATTGATTAATGCACTGGATATCAGCAAAAAAAAGATTAATAAAATCAAAGTAGTTGTTAATGGTGCTGGAGCCTCAGCGATGGCATGTACCAACTTGTTTAAAAAAAGTGGTGTACCTCAAAAAAATATTACAATGGTTGATAGGACAGGTGTGATCTTTAAAGGAAGAGAAAATTTAAATCAATGGAAATCCGGTCATGCGATAGATACTAAGGATCGAACATTAGATGATGCTATAAAAAATGCTGATGTATTTTTAGGTTTGTCAGCAAAGGGAACTTTAACAAAAGATATGGTTAAAAAAATGGCCAAGAAACCAATAATATTTGCATGTGCTAACCCAGATCCTGAAATTACACCAGAGGAAATTGAGGAGGTCAGAGATGATGCAATTATTGCAACAGGAAGGTCAGATTACCCTAATCAAGTAAATAATCTAATTGGATTTCCATATATTTTTAGAGGTGCTTTAGATGTCAGATCAAAAACTATAAATGAAGAAATGAAAGTTGCGGCTGCAAACGCAATTGCTAATTTAGCAAAAGAGGATGTGCCAGATGAGGTTGTTGCTGCGATGGGAGGTGAAAGACCCCACTATGGTAAAGATTATATAATTCCATCAACATTTGATCCAAGATTAATAAGTGTAATACCTTTGGCTGTTGCTAAAGCTGCAATTGATACTGGTGTAGCAAGAAAAAAAATTGAAGATTTTGATTTATACAAAGATCAACTAAAACAAAGACTAGACCCCACAGTAACAATTATGCAAGGTGTTCATAGTTATATTAAGAAAAAACAAAAAAAAGTTGTTTTTGCTGATGGTGAAGATGAAAATACGCTTAAAGCAGCGATAGCATTCAAAAATTCAAAACTTGGAATACCTATCTTAGTTGGAAAAAAAGAATTAATCAAAAATCAAATTAAAAAAATTGGCTATAATGAAAATTTCGACATTGAGATTGTTAATTCAAAAGACAAAGAGAAGAGAGAAAAATATGTAAAACACTTATTTAAAAAACTTCAAAGACAAAAAGGAATGCTGGAATGGGATTGTGATAGACTCATTAGAAATGATAGGGTGATTTGGTCATCTTGTATGGTTGCTTGCGGTGATGCGGATGCAATGGTGACTGGCAATACCAGAAGATATTCTGCCTCTTTAGAAAAAATAACTCAAGTAGTAGAACCGAGAGCTGGGGAAATTATGTTTGGTCTAAATTTAATTGTTAATAGAGGTAAAACAATTTTTTTATGTGATACCTCAGTAATTGAGTACCCTGATGCCAGACAACTCGCAGAAATGGCAAAATCGGCAGCTCGAGTAGTAAGACTTTTTGGTTTTGATCCTAAAATTGCTTTTTTATCTCATTCAACTTTCGGTCAACCTGCTACAGATAGAACTAAAAGATTGAGCGATGCAGTTGAAATACTGAAAAAAGAAAAAGTAAATTTCAAATTTGATGGTGAAATGCAGCCAGACGTTGCTTTGGAGGAGATTTATAAAGAACTTTATCCATTTTCTGAAATCGTTGGGAATTCAAATATTTTAATTATGCCAAGCCAGCATAGTGCTGCAATTTCATATAAAATGATAAAATCGATGAGTAGAGCAAAAGTTATTGGACCATTACTAATTGGTTTAGGTCTACCAATTGAAATTGCACCACTCAGAACCTCAACATCAGAAATAATAAATTTAGCTTCGATTGCAGCTTATTCTGCAGATGTAATTGAGTATAAAAAATAAATTAATTTTTCTGAATTCTTAAATCATCCACAAGAAGAATACTTGCTATAACGTCTTGAACATCTTTAATTTTTTTTGCTTCAT
>CACGWH010000012.1 GCA_902576765.1 uncultured Pelagibacteraceae bacterium | reverse complement strand
CAATTTTTTACTAGCGACTATGTGTTTCCAAGCAATATCTGGGGATATTTGAAAAATATCCATATTGTTTTTAAGATCTTCAAAACTTTTTACCTTGTAAATGACACCGGCCATAACTAATAATATATTTACTTTATCTCTAAATTAAACCTATGAAATGGAATAAAAAATACGATTATCCCACATCTTCAAGAGCAACCGTAGATGGAATTAGAAGATATTTATTAGGAGAAAAGAAATTACCTAGTGTTACTTCAATTCTTGATGCAACAAAATCAGAGGAAGACAAAGCGGCTCTTGCTAATTGGCGTGAAAGAACAGGTCATAAAGAGGCTGAAGCGATAACCAAAGCAGCAAGTAGCAGGGGTTCTCAAATGCATAACTATCTTGAGTCTTATCTTTTAGGCAGAGAAAATTTGAGTTTTTTTGAAGACAATGAGCAATATAAAAAGATGGCTAAAGAGATAATTGATAAAGGATTAATAAATAGATTAGAGGAAATATGGGGAACTGAATGTACTCTTTATTATCCTGAAAAATATGCTGGTACCGCAGACTGTGTAGGAGTTTATGAGGGTAAAGAGACAATAATTGATTTTAAACAAAGTAATAAACCAAAAAAAATTGAGTATATAGACTCCTGGTTGTTACAGACAGCAGCATATTCTCTTGCACATAATATCGTGTATAACTCACATATCGATGCTTGTGTAATTTTAGTTTGCACTGTAGATAATTTATTTCAAGAATTTAAAATTCAAGGTCCTGAATTAATAACTTATCAAAATTTATTTTTGGGAAGATTAAAAAAATTTCATGAGCTTTTAAATTTAAATAAAGTAATTATATAAAAGATAATGGATAAAATAGTAATTTACGATACAGAGACGTCAAATTCACATATATTCGGAAGTATTATAGAATTTGGAGCTGTAGTTGTTGATAAAAATTTAAATGAAATTTCTAAGTTTAATATTAGAGGCAGACTTCCAGAGGGAGAGGTCCCTTCAGGAAAGGCACTGTTAGTAAACTCTACAAGTATTGATTTACTCACTAAGGGTAATTATTCACATTATGAATTTATAGCAGCTATAGAAAATTTCTTTCTAAAAATTTCACCTGCTTGTTTCATTGGTTGGGGAAATAAAAATTTTGATAATAAAATGCTTCACGCAAATTTTTTTAGATCTAATAGATATCCATATTCATTTCATACTTCACCAAATTGCGAAACTGATGGATTGAACATAGCTCGTGCTGCTCAAACATTAGACTCGAGTACATTAAAAACAGGCCTAACAGAGGCTGGGAATGTTTCACTAGCTCTTGAGTCGTTAGCAAATGAACAAGGTTTTGACACAGGTGATCAGCACACTGCACTACATGATAGTATGGTTGCCTTACGGTTACTTAGAATTATAAAAAAAAAACATGAAGATAATTGGGAATCTTTTTTAGCAACTGCAATAAAATCTAAAACCGAAACTATGTTGAGGAATGAGGAAATTTATACAATTGTCGAAAATGTTAAAGGTAAAAACATGACTTATCTAGTTAGTACTATCCATCCTAGTCATTGTTACCATCCAGTTTATGCCAATTGGGCATATGTTTGGGACTGTAGAAGGGATCCGGAACCTTTATTAGATTTATCAGTAGATCAGCTTAGATCAACATTAAAAAAAATGAGCCCTAAAGCACTTAGAGTAATTAAAACCAACAAAGGGCAAATGATTTTAGATAAAAAATTTGCATTAAAAGAAAAACCTTATTCCGATTTAGATTTAGAAACTATAAAAAAAAGAGCTAACCTAGTGAGAAATAACGAGAATTTTTGTAAAAATATTCAAATTATAAACAGAGAGGCAGCTGAGGAAAAGGCACAAACAAAGTCCCAAGAAGATTTGTTACCTGAAGAAACTTTATATGAAAAATTTATTCCAAATAAAGATACAGCTTTGTTTAAAACATGGCATAGCTCATCTTGGGAAGATAAACTAAGAATGTTAGATAAATTTCAAGACAAAAGATGTAGTTGGTTTGGACAAAAAATTATTTATCAAGAGGCACCACAAATTTTACCACCTGATTTATATAAAAATATTAAAAGTGAGATTGCTAGAAGAATTTTAAGTAAGAATAAAGAAAAATGGCAAACGATTGGAATGGCATATAATGAAATTGATACTCTTAGAAATCAAGCGGACAACAGAGATGATGAAGTAGAGCTAAAAAAATTAGATGAAATTAACGAATTTATTATGTCAATTGAAAAGAAATATGAAATTGCATAGTTGACTTTAAGAAACAAATTAATAGAAAGGATTTATGCTTATAGATTTTAAAGATGATGATTTTGACAGTAAGATCAAAAACGATGATATATCAATAATTTTATTTTCAGCAATTTGGTGTTCGCCTTGCAAAGTATACAGGCCCATTCTTGAAAAAGTTAGTGATGAATATAAAGAAAAGGCAAATTTTTATTATGCTGATATTGAGGAGGGGGGCATTAATACAGCATCCGCACTTGGATTGAGATCAGTTCCTTGTACTATAGTTATGAAAAAAGGAACAGAAGTTGATAGGTTGGTTGGTGGTGTGCCTGAAAGTAATTTAAAAGAATTCTTAGATAAAAATATTTAATTTAAATTCAAAAACTCTCCACTTAAATACAAAGAGCCAGTAATTATTAATAAATCGTCTTCTTTTAAATCTATTGATTGAATAGCTTCCTTGATGTTTTTTTTGTACTTAACATTAGGGATATCTTTAAATTTATCTTTCAAATCTTTTCCACTTATCGCATTGGGTTGATTGGGAATATCAATTGTTGTTAATGAGGCAATATCTTTAAAATAAGTAATATATTTTTCATGATCTTTATTAGCCATCATTCCTATTATGATATGTTTTTTGCAATCTAAAGTCTCAAGATAATCATTTAGAGCTTTTGATCCTCCAGGATTATGTGACGAATCTAGAATAAGTTTATTATTTTTAACTAATTCTTTAAGTTTACCAGATTTAATCTCTTCCAATCTAGCGATATTGGATGCTTTTTGTATACCTTTTATTATGTGTTGATCGTTAATCTTAAAATCCTCTAAAATTCTTAATGTTGCAATAGCTGTGGAAGCATTTTCAAGTTGAAATTGACCATTTAAATTTGGTTTTGGAATTTTCAAACCGCCATATTTATCCTCGTAATAAAAGAAATTATTTTCCTTTAAAACAAAGTTATAATTTTCATTAAAATAATATTTATTTGCACTATTATTAGAAATATTTTTTTTAATACATTCTGTAATTTCATTAGAGGTTTGTTTTGCGACAACTATATTTGATTCAAGCAAAGACGAGGTTTTTTCAAAGATTATTCTTTCAATATTTCTATCATTTTCTGGCAACCAATCTAAGTGGTCTTCACTACAAGAGGTTACTATATTACAAAGGTTCTTTTTTAGAATATTTACCGCATCTCCTCTTCCAAATAGACCAAATTCTGCAATTACAAGATTCTCTTTGTATTTTTTACACCCATGAAAAAACGCAGCTGTTAGAGCTTCAAAGTATGTTAAAGGTTGACCATTATTAATCTCTTCAATTTCATTTAATAAATTTGAAAGATCATCATCACTTATCATTTCATCATTGTAGATAAATCTTTCATTAATATGTTGGACATGAGGTGAAGTATATATATTACATTTGACATCAGCCTCCTTAAGTATTGATCTTAAAAAAGAAATTGTACTTCCTTTTCCATTTGTCCCACAGACTTGAATACAATTTATTTCATCTTGAGGATTGCCTAATTTTTCACATAGGTTTTTTATACGGTCTAGACTAAGATCTATTTCTTTAGGATGCAGCTTTTGTAAGCGATTGACTATTTTCTGAAGTTTCATTTTCTTCAGAATTTATAACAGAATTTTTCTTTAACAATATTGATAATAAAGTTCCTATTTTTTCAGCTAAGTTTTTTCTTTCTACAATTAAATCAACAAATGCAGGATTTTTTTCTACCCGTTGGAATCCCTCAGGTAATTCTTCCTTGACTGTGCCTTGGATTACTCTCGCCCCAGCAAATGCCAGAAGGGCTCCCGGTTCAGCCAAATGTATATCACCCAGCATTGCGTAGCTAGCTGTAATTCCTCCAGCGCATGGATCTAAAATGCAAACTAAATATGGAAGATTATTTTTCTTTAATTCATTAATTGCAAGTGTTGTTCTAGTCATTTGAGATAAAGAAATTAAACTTTCCATCATTCTCATCCCGCCACCTGAACTAAAACATATAAATGGATTTTTATTTTCTATCGCATGCTGGATGCCATACAAGAAAGCTTCACCTTCTGCTGCCGCCATTGATGCACCTAAAAAATCAAAGTCAGATGCCACTGCAGTAATTTTTATATTATTTATTGATCCACTTACAACCATCATTCCGCATTCAAGACCAGTTTTTTTTCTGGCACTTTTTAATCTATCTTTATAAGTTTTTGAGTCTGTCCAATTTAAAGGATCATCTTTTGGAATTGGTGTTTTAAATATTTCATAGTTGTTTTTTCCAAACAAGATATCAAATCTTTGTTTTGGACTTATTCTATGATGTTTATTACATTCAGGCTCAGGACAAACCCAAAGATTGTCTTCTAAATCTTTTTTTAAAATTGGCCCTTTACAACAAGAAGTCCAATCACTATTAGCTATATCCTCTTTAGTAGCTCTTTTGTGGATAGCAGATTTAATTTTTTCACCTGCTTTAATAATTTTTGTTATCCAGTTCGTTATAGCTCCTTTGTAAAAGTTGAGATATATTTACCTAAATTTGATGGCAAATTTTTGTTTCCCAAATTATCTTGAATATACTTCACAAAAGCACTTCCAACAATAACTCCTTGGCATCCTGTATTAGCTATTTTTATTGCATCTTCTGGGGATTTTATCCCGAAGCCAGAGCATATTGGTAATTTGGTTAATTTTTGAATTTTTTTTACAAAATTTGATACATCAGTTTCGTTTGCAGATTTATCTCCTGTTACACCTGCAACATTCACTTGATAAAGAAAACCACTTGATATTTTAACTATTTCTTTAAGTCTACCTTCATCAGTTGTAGGAGCTATAAGTTTTATTAATGATAATCCTTTTTTATTTAATTCCTTTCTTAAAATATTTTCTTCTTTTAGTTCATGAGGTGCATCAACAACCAAACAACCATCTACACCAGCATCGTCTATATCTCTAACAAAATTTGAAATTGGATACTTAAATAAATTAGCAATATAACCCATCATAACAATTCCAACTTCCTGATTATAATTTCTGATTTCCCCAACTAATTTAATTATATTCTTTAAACTTTCACCATTTTCTAAGACTTGATCATGAGCTAATTTTATTACAGGTCCTTCGGCTGATGCTTCACTGGTTGGATAGCCACACTCAATAACAGAGACACCGTTATCAATTGCTTGTTTAATTAATTCTAAGCTCGTCTTATAATCTGGATAACATCCAACAAAATATGATATTAATTTAGTTTTTGGAGATTTTGATTCAAAAATTTTGTTTAATCTTTTACTCAAAGTCTTTACCTATATGTTCTTGGATCGTATCTAAATCTTTTTCACCTCTACCACATAATGAAAGGCAAATTAAATAATCTTTTGGTTTATTTTTTGATTGCTTAATTACTTCAGCAGCTCCAGCCATTGGTTCCAAAGCTGATGAAATACCTTCGGTTTTAGCAACCAGTTTATAAGCATTTAAAATTTCTTGGTCCGTCGCATATGTATAGTCAACAGCTCCTAAACTTTTTAGATATGCATGCATAGGTCCTACGCTGAAATATTGTATGCCAGCCCCCAATGAAGAGCCCCCTAAAGATTTAGAACCATCACTTGATTGTAACATATATGTTTTCATTCCTTGCATAATTCCAGGTGTTCCATTACTTAATGCCGCTGTTTCAGCTGCTTCTACTCCAATTTTTTTTACATTTGGTTCGTCCAAAAATTCGTAGATACTTCCTGCGAAATTAGAGCCTCCCCCAAGACAACCAATGATCATATCGGGAATTTTTCCTTCTTGAGCCATTGATTGCTCTCTTATTTCTTTGCCAATAATACTTTGAGCAAATGTAACTATCTTAGGAAACGGTGCTGAGGATACACACGATCCTATTATATATGCGTAATCAGGATTACTGGTCCATGTTTTTATTGCAAAAGTGATCGCTTCTTTTAGAGAACCAGGCACAGCTTTTAACTTAGCACCATAATGTTTAGCTTTGACTACATTTTGATTTACTCTAGCTATATCTGTTTCCCCCATTATTCCTATTAGAGGCATATTAAATTTAGCTGCCACAGCAGCAGTTGCAGAAAAATGTTGACCAGCACCAGACTCACAAATCAAATGTTTTTTACCCATTCTTCTTGCTAACAAAACTTGAAATAGACTATTATTAATTTTATGACTACCTGTGTGGTTGAGATGTTCTTGTTTGAATAATATTTTAGCACCACCTAAATTTTTTGTAAAATTTTCTGCATAATATAAGGGAGAAGGTCTTCCAATGTAATGTTTAGAATAATATGCAAATTCATCTAAAAATTCCTGGTCTTTAATTGCATCTTCAAAACCTTTATTCAATTCATGTAAAGCGGGCATTAAGGTTTCTCCCACAGCCATGCCTCCCATGGCATTTTCTCCATCACCATAATAACCTAGTTCATCTGGTCCGGATTTAAGTGAATTCTTAGTCATATTTAATGATTTACATTATGTACTTTATTTAAAAAGTTATCAATTTTATTAATGTCCTTATTTCCATTCTCATCCTCTAATGCCCCACTAATATCAATTATGAAGTTTTTATTTTTAAAGGTAGGAATATCATCTATTTGTATATTTCCTGCAATCATTTTATTTAATTCTCTAGGGACCTTATCAAGTAAGTTGTGGTCGAAACTTTCAGAATTTTGATAGCCCTTTGAGTCAAAAAGAATTATATCAAAAACTCCTGAATATCTCTCATACTGATTAACATCTTGTTGATTTGAAATTGTAAGCGCGGAGATTATTTTTATATTATATCTATTTTTAATTTCTTTTGATCTTTTTGGATCAACATCATAGAGTTGATAATAGTCAAAAGGTAAATCTTTAATTTTATCTAGTATCATTTGATCTGGGTTTACAAGAACCGCAACATAAAAAGATTTCTTTTTTTCAATCTTCATAAGTTCTTTTAATTTTTGAATATCAACATATCTTTTTGATTTCGGGTAATTAACTATAAATCCTATAAATTGTGGAGGATAATCATGATTAATTATAAAATTTAATATTTTAGAGTCTGAGACTCCACAGATTTTTGATTTAAGTATCACTGACTTAAATGATCAATTAATGTTTGCATGTTTTTTTTAATATTACCTTTGGTAATAGGTCTTCCTATTACAAGCCAGTCACTTCCATTTTTATAAGCTTGATTAGGAGTTAAAGTTCTAATTTGATCATTTGTTTTTGAATTAAATCTTATTCCAGGTGTAATTATTTCTTTATTGAAAACTTTTTTGACAATTTTTACTTCTTGTGCACTGCATACGATAGCATCCAATTTTGCCTTTTTTGCTAATCTTGCTTGATCAAGAACTATTTTTTTAACATCTTTATTAAATCCTATTTCTTTCAGAGCTTTATTATTTAATGATGTTAAAATCGTTACACCTATCAATTTAGTTTTACCTGCAACTTTCTTAGCAGCTTTAATTGCACTGAGTCCTGAACTGATATGGATTGTTAGATAGTTTACTTTTAAATCTTTAATCGCCTTTACAGCTGAAATACAGGTGTTTGGAATATCATGTATTTTCATATCAGCAAAAATAATTTTATTCTTTAATTTAGACAAAAAATTTCTACCATTTTTAGAGTTTAAAAATTCTAATCCAAATTTATAACCAACTTTGATTTTAGAACTTTGAGTTTTGTTGATTATTTTTTTTACTTTTGAAATATTATTACTATCACAAGCAACAAATATTTTATTCTTCTTCATTATTTATTTTTTTAAACAAGTCTTTAGCCATTTTAAAGTGAATTGTTTTTTTTTCTGGTGTATTAACTTTTTCACCAGTTTTAGGGTTTCTCGAAATTCTTGCTTTTTGAATGTTAGTGGAAAAAACGCCAAACCCTCGAAGTTCTACACGCTCTCCTCTTTTGAGAGTTTGTTTAATCTCTGATGTAATTATATTTGTAAATTTTTCGAGGTCTTTTTTTAAAAAATTCGGGTAGCTTTTAGAGAGTTGTTTTATAAGCTTTGATTTTACTATAGCCAATTTGATTTACTTATTGTCCTTTTTTTTGTCTTTTTTTTTGAGCTCCTCCGATAAAGAAGAGAAAGGTAAATTTTTTCCAGAACCTTCGCTTCCATATTTTTCTAAGGCTTCCTTTTTCTCTATCTCTTCAAGCAATTTTATACTTAAACTTACTTTTCTCTTTTTAAGATCTAAATCAGCTATTGCACAATCTATTCGTTCACCCCCAGTGAACCTAGAAGGTCTTGCATCTGCAGAATTAATAGCAATAAGAGATTTTTTAATTTGAAAATTCATCTCACACCCTTCAGGTTTTACTATCAATCCTTTATTATCTGTTGAAATTATTTTAACTGTAATTGTTTGATTTATCTTTTTATCTTTAAACCAATCAAAAGGATCTGGTAAAGTTTGTCTAAAGCCAACTCTAATTTTTTGTTCTGAACTTTTTATCTCTAAAACTTTTACCTTAATTTTATCACCTTTTTTGTATTTTAATAATTCTTCTTCCCCATTATTTGAATAGGTTAAATCATTACAATGTAAAAAAGCATCTACATCAATATCTTTAAGTCGAACAAATAAGGAATAATCGTTTTTATTTACAATCTCTCCTTCTACAATTGTGTTCACTGGATATTTTTTTTCAAATACTTCGAATGGATTTTCTTTAGTTAACCTATGAGAAATAGCGACTCTTCTTTTTTCTTTATCAATTTCAGTAATGACACATTCGATTTCATCGCCTACTTTAAACATTTTTTTTGCTGATATATTTTTTTTATTCCAACTCAATTCGCTTGAATGAAGCAAGGTGGTCAACCCTGGCTCTAATTCACAGAAAGCGCCAAAATCCATTAGCTTAACAACTTTAGCTTTGTAAATTTTGTTAAGTTCATAATTTTCAATATGTTCAAAAGGATCTGGGGATAATTGTTTCACTGAACAACCAATTTGAAGTTTTTCTTTATCAATTGATATAACTTTTAAGTCATGTTTTTCTCCAATATTGAAAACTTCATCTGGATGGTTAACTCTAGAATAAGAAATTTCTTGGAGATGAACCAAAACATCAATTTCTCCATTAACATTAAAGAAACATCCAAAAGAACTATAACCTTTTACCTCTGCATTTTTTATAATATCTCCAACTTTGTATTTTTCTACTATTTTTGCTTTATCCTCTTTTTTAAAGGATGAGATTATTTCACGTCTGGACACACAAGCATTACCTCTAATTTTATCTAATTTAATTAAAGCAAATTTTTGAGGCTCATTCATAAGATGGCTTATATCTTTAAGAGGTTTGTCACTGATCTGGCTGCCTGGAAGAAACATAAGTGACCCTGTATCAATATGTTCAACAATACATCCGCCTTTACACTTAGATGTGATCTTTCCCATTATAGGCTCTTTTTTCTCATATGCTTCTACAAGTTTATTCCACCCACTTATCTTTTGAGCTTTACTAGCAGAAACTAAAACTTCTCCATTTCTATCTTCAATTCTTTCTAATAAAACTGGAATTTTTTGACCTAATTTAATTTTATCTTTCCAGCCCATGCTTTTAAGTTCATTAATGTCAAGAACAGGCTCACTTTTTAATCCTTCAATAAACAAGAATACAAATTTATCAGAAATTTTATTTATTTTACCTTCAATTACTTTTCCCTCCTCAATTTTAGTTTTGGACAATTGGCTATTCAGAAGTTTCTCAAATTCTTTTGAGGCAGGATTGTTCAGATCTTTATAAATTTCCATTAAATTTTAATTTTTTATCTATTATTCGTTTAATTTTTAAAAAACATGACCTTTTAGTTAAATTTGAAGTATTAATCAAGATTGAATCTTTGGTCTTCTTAAGTGGTGAATGTCTTCTCTCATAGTCACTTTTATCGCGTTTTTTAATGCTTTTTAACACCTCTTTGTAGGTAATTTTTCTTTTAAGCGATTTAAGCTCTTTAAATCTTCGTAAAGCTCTTATCTTAGTACTTGCTGTTATAAAAAATTTTATATTTGCATCTTTTACTATCACACTGGTGATATCCCTACCATCTAAAATACTTCCATCAAATTTTTTTGGTGGATAATAAGCACATTTCTTTTGAAAAATATGGACTATTTTTCTTATTTTTAAATCTTTAGCTATAATTGATGCTTCAGTAGCTACTTTATTTGACAAAAGTTTTTTACTTTGAAGTTCTTTAATTTGTAAATTTTTGATTTTTTTTTTTATAAATTTGTAATTAAAAAATTTTTTATTTCTAATTTTTTCATAAGCTATATATCGATAGATTTTTCCAGTATCCAAATAAAATAAATTATAATGTTTAGCTATTAATTTAGATTGAGTTCCAGCTCCAGAAGCGGCTGGAGAATCAATAGCTATCTTGATTTTATCTTTCATTTAATTTTTGCTCCTAAACTAATTAAAGTTTTTAAAAAAGTTGGGAAAGATGTTTTAAATGAATTTGGGTCATAAATTTTCCAATTTCCACCAAGAGATAACGCTGCAATAGCTGAAAGCATGAAAATTCTATGATCTTTTAAATAGTTTTTAATTATGTATTTTTTTTTTACCGGAAAAGTTTTACGACCCCAAATTTTTATTCCATTATTTTTTGTTTTTATAACTTTTACATTCATCATCTTTAAAATTTTAATACCCCAGTCTAGACGTTTTGACTCTTTTTTATTCAATTCAGATAATCTTACAAAAGAACTCACTCCATCACACTTACTTGCAACTAAAAAAATTAATAAAAATTCATCTATAGCCGAACTATTAAGTGATGAGTTAAGATTAATTGCTTTTAATCTATTAGCGCTTTCAACAAAAATATCACCAATTATTTCACCTTTATATTTTTTTTTATTAAAAAATTTTATCTTTGCTCCCATCATTTTAAGTATTGTTATTATGCCGACTCTTGAAGGATTAATATTTACGTTCTTTAAAATTAATTTGGAGTTTTTAGATAATATTGTCAGAACAATAAAAAAAGCTGCTGAAGATACATCTCCAGGTATTTTATAATCAAATGGCTTAATTTCAGATTTTCCTTTTACTTCAATTAAATCGTATTTTTTTTTATTAATTACTTTAATTGGAACATTTAGTGCATTTTTAAATAATAATTCTGTGTGATTTCTGGATGGCAAACTTTTTATTTTAGTCGTTCCAAAAGTCTTTAAAGCAGCAATCATTACTGCTGATTTACACTGCGCAGAACCTAAATTTTCTTTATAATTAATTGGCTTTGTAAATTTCGAACCTTCAATTAAAATTGGAAGTTTGCCATTATTATCTTTAAATTTAGCTCCAAATAATTTTAAAGGTTTAATTACTCTACTCATATCTCTTTTAATTAAAGATTTATCTCCAATTATTTTTATTGGAAATTTAGCATCAATTAAAGTAGAGCACAGCAATCTTGCCGTCGTGCCAGAGTTGCCTGCATCTAAAACCAAATTTTTTTTATATTTATAACCGAACAACCCTTTTCCGTAGACTTCGCAATTGGATTCTTTTAAAACTATTTTAATTCCGAGTTTTTTTATATTTTTGATTGCACTTATTACATCTTCTGATTTTAGTATATTATATGCTATGCATTTTCCTTGAGTTAAGGATGAAAGTAAAATAAACCTTATGCTTAAAGATTTATCACCGGGTACAGAGATAATTTTTTTTTTAAATTTGACTATCTTTTGTTGTATTGAAATAAATTTTCGCACTAATTAAATTTTATTTGAATTTAAAATTATCACCAAAATAATATTTTGCTGCATTATCGTCTTGCATTAATTGATTTGGTGTTCCCTCCGCAACTATTTTAGAATTAGAGAGTATTAGCGCTCTATCGCAAACCACGAGTAAATCTCTGGCTTGATGATCTGTGATTATAATCGTAAGATTATATTCTGATTGTAACTTTATTATAATTGTTTGAAGCATTTGAATTGTTTGGGGATCAAGAGCCGCTAATGGTTCATCCATAAGCAATATTTCTGGCTCACCTAATAATGACATACTAATGACAAGTCTACGTTTCATACCACCACTTAGAAATTTAGCCTCTACTTTTCTTACCGCATCAAGTTCAAATTTTGAAATTAATTCCTCAATCTTTAATTTTCTTTTTTTTATATCTTTAATCAAAATTTCTCCAACTGCATTTAAATTATCTTCAGTACTTAAGTCTGAAAAAAAACCACCTATTTGAGGAACGGATGCAATTTTAAATTTTTTTGTTCTTACGTATATTGGATATTGAGTAATATCCTCATTATTAATGACAATATTTCCATAATTTGGTTTTATTACACCGGTGATTAAATTCATTAATGAGGATTTGCCTGCTCCATTTGGCCCAAGTAAACCTATTACTTGTCCTTTTGAAATATCAATCGATATATTATCCAAAATAAGATGATTTTTTTTAAAAGATAAAGAGATTTTTTTTAATGAAATTAAAGGTTTGCTATTCTTAATTTTAGTAATTCTAAATTTTTTGACTACTGACATTTGTTTATTTTAATTCACTTTTAGCTTGTACTTTGTCTTTCAAACTATTCATGTA
The DNA here is from genome assembly GCA_902576765.1 of uncultured Pelagibacteraceae bacterium. Classification (GTDB taxonomy): domain Bacteria; phylum Pseudomonadota; class Alphaproteobacteria; order Pelagibacterales; family Pelagibacteraceae; genus Pelagibacter. Next base: position 5,347 of record CACGWH010000012.1, on the reverse strand, counting down.
AACTTTAGTATTTTTTGTAATTAAATCAATTTCTAATACATCAGCTTTAAGCATATATCCAGGTTTTTTAATAATTACATCATGAGATATTCTTATTAAATTTTGATCAGCATTTGAATTATCTTTTAACACTTTCTCAGTTTGATCAAAAACTAAATATAATTCATTACCCAATATAGTTTCATCATCTCTAAAAATTTTAATATTATTGATGAATGTTGTCTCAAATGTTTTTGTATTAAAGTTTGCATAATCAGAAATAAGTTTAATATTTGATTTATTTATTAAGGTTATATTTGCCACCACTTTAGTTAAAAACATGAGATCTTCTATTTCTGTACTTGGTTCACCATAATCAGCTAAAATTTCAAGAACATCACCATTATTATTATTTGAGGTATACCTGATATCTTGAATAATATCATTACCATCATTGGATTTAGGTTCTTCAGAGTTTTTAATTACAATTTTTTTTGAAGATTTTAAAGTTTTGTCTGATTTATAGTAGGTGTTGAAAATAAAAAAAGTTATAAAGATTAGCAATACCAATAAAAATATTTGAAAAATTTTTTTTTTTTCCATCAATTAAAAAGAATCCATACTTATCAGGTTATGTATATGAATGATGCCTATTGTTTTTTTTTTATTAACTCTCGAATGTACGCATAAACTAGTTATTTTTTTCTCATTCATAATTGATATTGCTTTTACTGCTAAAATATCTTTATCAACTGATATTGGGTTTTTGGTCATGAAAGATTTTATTTTGAAATTCTTAAAATTTTCTTTATTTTGTATTGACCTTTTTATATCACCATCTGTAAAAATACCTATTGTTTCTCTTTTTTTATTTCTAACTAAGACTAACCCAAGTTTTTTGATATTTATCATTTTTAAAACTTTGTTAAATGATGAATTATCATCAATAAAAGGGATTTTGTTTTTCGTTAACATTATATCTTCGACAGTTTTTAGTTTTCTTCCTAAATTACCAGATGGATGAAATTTTTTAAAATCAAGTTTTTTAAATTTCTTATGATACATAAGTGTAATTGCCAGTGCATCACCCAAAGCTAATTGTGCAGTTGTGCTTGAGGTTGGAACGATTCCATAACCCGATTCTTTCACTTCTGGAATTAATAATTTAATGTTTGAATTTCTATATAATAGTGAATTTTTTTTTGACATTATCCCAATTAATTTAATTCCATATCTATTAGCATATTGAATAATATTCTTAAGTTCCTCAGTATTACCAGAATAGCTTATCAATATTAAAATATCTTTTTTAGTGATCGATCCCAAATCCCCATGAGAACTATTACTTGCTGAAAGTGTAAATGAAGGAGTGCCGACAGACGACAGTGTTGCAGAAATTTTAGATGCAATTAAGCCACTTTTACCAACCCCACATAAAACGACTTTAGATTTACATTTTACAATTAATTCAACTGCTTTACTGAAAGATGTACCAATTAGTTTTTTTACTTTTTTCAATGCATCAATTTCTAAATCAATTACATTTTTTCCAATTTTTGAATAATTTTTTTTCATATAATTTCTAAATTAATGTGACCAAATATCTTCCTTAAATAAAGATAAATCAAGATCAACTCTGGTTTTTAAAAATTTTAAACATTCTTTGTATAATTCATTTCTATTTTCTCTGATAAGAATCTTGGTCAATTCATTATGAATTTGATGAAGATAGATTACATCGTTAGCACAATATTTTAATTGTGCTTGAGATAATTCACCTCCAAAATCTGAATTTTGAAATTGTTTGCTAATATCAATATTTATAAATTCTTTTATTAATGTTTTAAGTGAATGATTATCAGAATAAGAGCGTGCCAATTTTGATGCAATTTTAGTATCTAATATGTTGTTTGTATCGGTTTTTAAATAAAATTTAATATGAGCAATATCCGCTCGTCCATAATGAAAAATTTTTGTTACTTTTTTATCAGATAATATCTTTACTAAATTAGGTGCGTTATAATTAGACCTGTTCAATTGAATTATATGAGCATCAGAATTTCCTGTTGAAATTTGAATTAAGCACAATGGATCTCGAGATACATTTAGACCCATAAACTCACAATCTATAGCTAATAGATTGCCTAAATTTAAATCATCTGGTAAGTCATTTTTATGAAGTTTAATATCAATACTCATTTTAAATAATATATATATGAAAGAAAAAAATTGTCTAATTTTTGGTGGAAGTGGTCAAATTGGAAGACACTTGATAAGAAAATTAACAAAAAATAACTATAGAGTTACTGTTGTTACAAGGAATATTCACCAAAAAAGCTATTTGATTAAAACCCAAGCAAATGCTGGATATATAGATATAGTTGAAGCAAATATTTTTGATGAAAATAAAATTAGAAAACTTTTCGAAAAAACGAACATATGTATCAATTTAGTTGGTATTTTATATGAAAGTAAAAAAGGAAATACTTTTTCAAATATACATTCAGTGTTTCCTTCAATTTTAGCCAAACTTTCTAAAGAGTATAATTTAGACAATTTTATTCATCTCTCAGCTTTGGGCATAAATGAAGCAGAAGACTCAATTTATGCTAAAAGCAAATTGGAAGGTGAAAAAAATATTTTAAAAAATTTTCACTCTGCAAATATTTTGAGACCATCAATAGTTTATTCTGTTGATGATAATTTTACTACAAATTTTATGACATTACTTAGTAGACTACCAATATTTCCACTATACTATTCAGGAAAAACAAAATTTGTTCCTATTCATTGTTCTGATTTGACTGATATAATTTTTGAAGTGATTTCAAAAAATATCGATTTAAATATAATTGAGTGTGTAGGTCCTGAAACTTTTACTTTTAAAGAAATAATAGAAAAATTGCTAGAATTAATAAAAAAAAAAAGAATTTTAATTCCCCTTCCATATTTTATCGCTAACATTTCAGCTAATTTTTTTCAATTATTTCCAAAACCTTTATTGACCAAAGATCAATTAAAACTATTAAAGTATGATAATATTCCATCACGAAAATACAAAACTAATTTTGAGATCAATTTACCCAGCAAAAGGTTTTTTTCACAAGAGGTAGAAAAGTACTGCTACATGTGGAGAGAGGGAGGGCAGTTTTCTATTAAAGACTATGAGACCAAAAAATAATTCTAGGCTGACTGAATTTTCTTACCAATTACAACCACATCCTCTTCTTTTTCAATAACATCTTCTTTTTTACCTTTTGGTTGATAAGCATACAAGATGTGTAATTTACAATATGAAAAATCTTTTAAAGAAGTTCGACCACAAAAATAAAAGTTCGACTCATTTGGATGACCAATAGGCCACTTACATGAGTTTTCATCTAGCTCTTCCAATTGTTTTGGGTTTTCTGGTTCAAAATCTTTTTCAATAATCAACGATTTGAATCTACTCCTTCTTGATTTTTTGGAAGGATAATTGCTACCTTCTAAAGATTTTTCTAATCCTTTATTAGGTATTGCTGACCTAGTTTTGATCTTTGCTGAAAGATTAAGTCTGTGAGCTTTTCCTATAACTGCATTTCTGCTCACACCACCGATTATTTCTGAGATTTGACTAGCAGTTTTTCCTTTGCCCCAAAGTTCTTTTAATTTATTTACCTTTTCATCTGTCCAACTCATTATATGACTATATTTAGTGTTAAGTGTTTATTTAAACACAATATACTGATATAGAATTTATTAAAACAAGAATTTAATTTAAGTTATCAACAATAATAATTAATGAAATTATTTATTAAGTTTTTCAATCCAAACTTGTATTTAATTTCTAAATTTATAAAAAGTTTTTAAAAAAAATGAGCTATTTAGTTAAAAATTATAATAGAAAAAAAATTTCTTTTAAGAGAGGAAAAGGTGCATACTTATTTTCAACCAATGGTTCAAAATATTTGGATTTTTGTTCAGGAATTGCAGTAAATAGTTTAGGTCATAGCAACCCTAAATTGATAAAAGCTTTAAATTATCAGGCTAACAAAGTATGGCATGTATCAAATGCATTTACGATACCAGAAGGTGAAGATCTAGCAAAAAAGTTGGTAAAAAAAACGTTTGCTGATTTTGTAATGTTTCAAAATTCAGGTGCTGAAGCGACTGAGGCAGCCATAAAAGCTGCACGAAGATATTTCTTTTCAATAGGCAATTCAAAAAAAAATCGTATTTTATGTATCAAAAATTCATTCCATGGAAGAACAATAGCAGCCATTCATGCAAGTGGTTCAAAGAAAATGACAGAGGGATTTGGCCCAAAAGTTCCAGGATTTGATCATGTTGAATTTAGAAATTTTAAACCTAGATTTCCTAATATTAGAAGCAAGATAAAGAAAAATACTGCAGCAATAATGGTAGAAACCATAATGGGTGAGGGTGGTATTAAAACTATTCCTGACAAATGTTTAAGATATTTGAGAAAAATTTGTAATGAAAAAAAAATATTATTAATTTTAGATGAAGTACAATGTGGTATTGGCCGAAGTGGTGATTTTTTTGCTTATGAGAGGTCAAAAGTTAAACCTGATATAGTTCCTATAGCTAAGGGCATAGGAGGGGGTTTTCCTATAGGTGCAGTTTTGATGACTAAAAAAGTTGCTTCAGGTATGATACCAGGTACACACGGATCTACTTTTGGAGGAAACCCTTTAGCAATGACCATTGGGAATACTGTAATGGATATAGTTTCTACTAAGCAATTTCTTAATAATGTAAAAAGATCCTCTAAATATTTTTTTTCCAATTTGAATAAGCTTAAAGAAAAGTACCCTAAAACTATTAAAGAAATAAGAGGAAGAGGCTTGTTAATTGGAATTCAACTTTATAAAGATCAATCAAATTTTATCAAAAAACTGATGGATAATAAATTATTAACTATAAAAGCAGCTGATCACGTTGTACGTGTTTTACCTCCACTCAATGTCAAAAAAAAAGAAATAGATCAAGCACTTAAGATTATCAATAAAGTTTGTTTAGAGCTTGAATAAAATGAAACATTTTATTGATCTTAAAGATATTCCAGCAAGAGATCTTAGAAGAATTTTAACAGATGCAAAAAAAAGAAAAAATGCAAGAAAGAAACTTAATAATCTTGATCCCGATAAAGGAACACCTTTAAAAGGAAAATTATTGATACAAATGTTTGAAAAATCGAGTTTAAGAACTCGCCTGTCTTTTTTCTTAGCTATCTCTCAACTCGCAGGAAGAACTTTGACATTGAGACCAGATGAACTGCATTTATCTAAAGGAGGTGAAAGTATTGAAGATACAGCTAAAATTTTGTCAAATTTTGCTGATGCTTTTATGTTAAGAACTGATAGTG
>CACGWH010000011.1 GCA_902576765.1 uncultured Pelagibacteraceae bacterium | reverse complement strand
ATGGTGTTTTTCATAAGTGCATAATTGGTAATCTTCAGCCATAAAAAATAGGTGGTCTTTTTTGAAGCGGTCCAAGTATTTTGATGGAAATAATTGATTACCCAGTATAAAAAATAACTTCATAGTTAAATATAACGAATAAAATTTTTTATGTCAGAAAAATATCTTATTTTTGGTGCGACAGGTTCAATCGGATCTAGCTTAGCGGAACAATTAGTAAATTCAGGAAATTCTGTTCATTTAGTTGGAAGAAATGAAAATGAAACAAAAAGTATTTCTGAAAAACTTGGTTGTACTTTTACAGTTGCAGATGTTTTAGAAGATGGATTTGCAGAAAAAGTTAAAAATGACATTTCAGATATAAAAGGTGTTGCTTATTGTGTTGGTTCAATAGATTTAAAACCTTTGAGAATGGTTAATGAAAATGATTTTAATAAATGTATGAAGTTAAATCTCTATTCTGCAGTCGAGGTTATCAAAAGTTATCAAGAGAGTTTAAAAAAAAATAAAGGTTCGGTAGTTTTATTCTCTACAGTTGCAGCACAAAGAGGATTTACTAATCATACAATAATTGCTTCTGCTAAAGCTGCTGTCGAAGGATTAACAGTTTCTTTGGCTGCCGAATTTGCTCCAAATATCAGAGTGAATTGCATTGCACCAAGTTTAACTAATTCGAAAATTGCAGAACCGATGTTGAAAAATAAAGCATTAGCAGATGGTATAGCAAAAGCTCATCCTCTAAAAAGACTAGGTGAGGGAAAAGACTCCGCCTCTCTTGCAAAATTTCTCATTACTGATGACAGCTCTTGGGTTACGGGTCAGATTATTGCTGTTGATGGTGGTAGATCAAAACTTTCTTAGAGTGAGAAAAATTTTTATTTCAGTAGTCTTATTTTTAATTCCTTTAAATATCTCATTTGCAGAAAATCTTAATTTTGAAAAGATTGTAGATTTAAATGACCCTTGGGGGTCTACTTTTATTGATAAAAATAATTTATTGATTACAGAAAAAAGTGGAAAAATTAAATTAATTGATCTTAATTCTAAAAAAATCTCTGAGATTAATCATAATCTTAAATTCCGAGAACATGGCCAAGGAGGTTTATTGGACATTCTTTTTAAAGATAATTTTGTTTATATTTCGTACACTGAAAACAGAGGAAATCAAAAAACTAGTACTTCAATAGCTAAAGCTAATTATAATAAAAAGAATTTAGTATTTAAAAATATTTTTCAAGCAAATCCGCCCATTGACTCAGGTTACCATTTTGGATCAAGATTAGCGATTAAAGATAATTATCTTTTCGCATCAGCTGGAGAAAGAGGCCAAGGTATGATTGCTCAAGATCCTACAAAACATCCTGGGAGTATTATTAGAATTAACACTGATGGCAGTATTCCTAAAGACAATCCTAAATTTATAGATAAATCTGATTGGCTACCAGAAATTTATCAAATCGGAATTAGAAATCCTCAAGGGTTAACCTTATCTCCATTTGATAATAAAATTTATATGAGTAATCATGGAGCTAAAGGGGGTGATTGGTTTGGTGAGGCAAAAAAGGGAGAGAACTATGGATGGAAAATTTTAGGATGGGGTGGAAAGAATTATTCAGGAATTCCTATTGGCCCTAAATGGAAACCAGGTTTTACAAAAGCAATACAATATTGGGTACCATCAATAGCAACTAGTGCAATAACTATTTATAAAGGTAATGAATTTAATGAATGGAATGGACATGCTTTAATTACTTCTCTTAAGGATCAATCACTAAGAAAATTAGTATTCAATGACTTGTCAAATGTAAAAGAAGAGATAATTTTTAAAGGTAAAATTGGAAGAATAAGAGACATACAAGTTCATCCAAAAAATGGAAAAATTTACTTTTTAGCAAGTGATAACCTTTGGTTGATGGAGAAGGCTAAATAAATCTTAGTGATTATTGATTTCTTATAAGAGGGTAAACCTTCGGATTTAAATATTTGATATTAGTTAATAATATTAACACCAACGTTACCAAACCAATTGATAAACCAAGATAAATCAAAACTTTAAGATCAAACTTCCAGAATAACTCAAATATATTTTCAATAATAAATTTTGAACCAACTACAGCAAACAAAATTGCAATAATTATTACAGATATAAAAATAATCATAAATTCAATCAGCGAAGAAAAAATAATCTCTTTTCTTGAAAAACCTAAAATTTTAAAAACCAAATTTTGGTATTCTCTTACTTTTCCTTGGACCATTATTGCACTTGATATTACAATTAAACCAATGACGATAGTGACTGTTGAAATAACAATAACTGCTATGAAAACTTTATTTAAAACATTTGTTACCTTATTTAAATAATCAGCAATTTTAATCATTGATAAACTAGGGAAAATTTCAAGCATTTTTGTTTCATCAAATTTATTTAAACTATAGAATTTTGTGGTTGCTAAATATTCGTGAGGAATATTTTTTGCAAAGTCAGGATTAAAGAGCATTGCAAAATTTATATTAAGATCTCTATAATCAACTTGTCTAAAGTTGACTATTTCACCATCAATTTCTCTACCATAGATATTCAAAGTAAATATATCCCCTAATTTAATATTAAAATCTTTTGCAACCTTAGCATCTAATGATATCTGAAGTTGGTTTGGTTTAGACAAATCCCACCACTTACCATCAATAATTAGATTATCCTCAGGAACTTCTTTTGTCCAAGATGATCTCCGTTCAGTGCCTATAACCCAATAGCTATCATTTTCAGGTGTAATATATGTGTTTGGATTTATACCATTAATCTTTACTATTCCTGAGGAAACCATTGGCACAATTTCAATATTTGCACCAGGATCCATTGATAAAATTTTTTGTTCAAACTTTTCACGCTCTCCATTTTGAATACCCACAAAAAAATAATCAGGAGCGATGTCAGGTATTGATTTTGCTATTTCTCTTTTGAAATTAGTTCCAACTAATGCCAAGGTCAAAAGTAATGTAACACCAAGGCCTAAAGACATAATAGTTATAGGGGTAATACTTTTTGATTGTGTAATATTTTTAATAGATACTTTTAAAGAAATGTTCGAATTAAATTTTAACTTTTTTAAAGAAAATATGATTAACTTTGAAAGTAGAAAAAAGATAATCAAACAAATAAAAAATGCCCCAAAATACCCAAGACTATAAATAAGATTTTCTGACCTATAAGTAAATATTAGAATCAAAATCGATAACATAATAATACTCATGCCAATTAATTTTTTTGAATAATAAAATTGTAAGTTTTGGAATACATTTCTAAATAGACTTGAAGCTTTGACTTGATCGATAGAACTAATTGTAGGAATCGAAAAAATTATCAAAACTAATAAACCAATTAAAAATATTTTTAAAAAATTAAAAAAAGAAAAAAATAAATTTAACTTAAGTCCAAAGCTACTTGACAAATATTTGTCTGCCAATGGCACAATTAGTAAACTACTAAAATACGCCGAAATAGTAATTATAAATAATAACATTACCAATTGTAAATAATAAAGTTTTTTAATGTTACCAGAATAGAAACCTAAGGCCTTTCTTACTGCTATAGATAAATTATTTTGATTTATAAAAGACAAAAGAGTATTAGCAATACCAATACCAGCAATAAGCATTGCACTTATTGAGACAAGGGATAAAAATTGTGAAAAGTTACCAATTACTCTTTTTAATCCACTTGCTGCATTTTCTGGATATCTAATTTTTACCTTTTGATCGTCTTTAAAAATACTTTCGATTTTTTTTATGATTATTTCTGGGTTATCATTGTTATTAAATTTTACTTTGTATTCATAATTTAAAAAATTTCCTATTCCATTAAGTTTTAAGATTTCCAAAGTCTGTTTACCTGTTAAAACCCAATCTCCAAAAGTGACAAATCCACTTACATCTGGAACAGATCTTACCATACCAATAACGAGAAATTCTTGATCTTGAATTTTTACAATTTCATTTGTTTTGATATTCAAGGTTTTTGATAAACTCTCATTAATTAAAATTGTATAAGGTTCACTTTGCATTCTTTCATAAGCATCGGCAGGTTCATAAGTTACCTCACCATATAAAGGATATTTTTGGTCAACTGTTTTTATTCTAGTGAATAAAGATTTATTTTTCTTTCGATTTGTTGTCGAAAGCATTGTGCTGAATTCAACCATCTCTGATATAGTTGTAAACTCTTCAACTTTATTTAATAAATCTATATCTCCTTGATTTCTATTATAATCAATTTCTAAGTCTCCACCTAAAAGCTCTTTAGCATTTTCTTTAAGTTCTTTTTTTAAACTATCCTCAATAGTAAATATTGCACTTAAAATAAAAAGACTAATGAACAGAGTGATGATTATACTTGAGATTTTTTTATAGTTCCTTTTTAAATCTCTCAGAGCATATATTAAGATAAACTTGTATTGATAAAAATTATTAAATTTTTCCATCTTTAATTTTAATTTTTCTACTTGCACGATTAGCAAGTTTTGGGTCATGTGTTACCATAATTAATGAGGAACCTTCTTCTTTAACATACCTAAATAAAATTTTAGAAATCATATCAGAATTTTCTGTATCTAAATTTCCTGTAGGTTCATCAGCTAGAATTAGCTCTGGCTTCATGGCAATAGCTCTTGCGATAGCGACACGCTGTTGTTCTCCTCCAGATAACTGGCTAGGTAAATTATTTAGTCGATGTTTTAGGCCGAATCTATCTAAAAGGGATTTTGCTTCTTTCTCAGGATTTTTAAATTTATTCAATTCAAGAATTAAGGTTACATTCTCTAGAGCTGTATAATTTGGGATTAAATAAAAAGACTGAAAAATTATACCAATATTTTTTTTTCTAATTTTTGATACTTCATCCTCACTTAATTTTGTAATTTCGTGGTCTTGAAAGTATATCTTGCCTGAAGTTGGACGCTCTAAACCGCCAATTAACATGATTAAACTTGTTTTTCCTGAACCACTTTCACCTACTATTGAAATAGTTTCTTTTTTTTTTGTGGTCAAATTTATATCTTTTAAAACGCTGATATTATCTTTACCAGTTTGGTATTTAAGATTTATCTTTTTTAATTTAAGAAGAATACTCATGAGCAAAAGTTTTATTATTAAAATAATTATTATCTGTCTACTAACCATTAATGCATATGCAATCGAAAAAATTGTATTATTTGGTGATAGTTTAATGGCTGGTTATGGTTTGTCTGATGACAATAGTTTACCAGTCATTTTAGAAGAGAATTTAGAAGCAAAGGGTTATAATATTGAAATTATTGATGGCAGTGTTTCTGGTAGTACATCGTCAGGGGGATTAAATAGGGCTGATTGGACTTTTAGTGAGCCAGATATAGATCTAATAATTTTATGCTTAGGGGCTAATGACATGTTAAGAGGCATCCAGCCAAAAGAAACAAAAAGTAATTTAGAAAAAATTATAAAAATTGCTCAAGACAAAAATATTGAAATTATCCTAGCTGGGATGATTGCTCCAACCTCGCATGGTTTTTCTTATAAAAAAAAATTTGACAAAATTTTTCCTAATTTAGCAGAAAAATTTAAAATAGAGCTTATTCCTTTTTTACTTGAGGGAGTTGCTATGAAGCCCGAGTTTAATCTAAGTGATGGTATACATCCAAATGAAAAGGGCACCATAATAATAAGTAGAACTTTGGAAGAGATAATTATAAAAAGTAACAATAAAAAAAATTAGTTTTAGTGGAAAAAAAACCTTATCACCATTTACCAGACGGTACTTTTAGAAATCCTGAGGGTTCACCAAAACCAGATCCTAATGTTAAATGGTCCTTCAAAATTTTTAATAGAGAGAAAAAAAAGCTTAATATGAAAGTTCCAAAAGAACATGTTATTGAAAAAGAAAAAGTTTTAGCAAACTTAAAAAAATTTCAGGAAGACGACTATGTAGTATGGATTGGCCACGCAACATTTTTAATTAAGCTTGGTAAAACAACAATTATTACAGATCCAGTATTTTCAAAAAATGCTGGGCCACTAATTTTTGGACCCAAGAGATTTACCGAACCAGCACTAAAATTAAACGAAATTCCTAAAACAGATATTTTTTTACTCACCCATAATCATTATGATCATCAAGATATGATGACGATCCGGAGATTTCCTTTTAAGAATTCTAAAGTTTTACTCCCATTAAAACTTGGTAAATATTTTACCAGAAATGGTTTTAGTGATGTGAATGAAATGGACTGGTATGATAAAATTGTAATAAATAAAAATTTAAAGATTACTTTTTTACCTGCTGTTCATTGGTCAAAAAGAAGTCTAACAGATACTAATAAAACTTTATGGGGAAATTTTTTGATCGAATATAAAGATAGAAAGTTATTATTTGGTTGTGACACTGGAGTAGGAAATATTTATAAGGATATAGGTAATAAATATGGCCCAATTGATCTAACTTTTATAAATATTGGTGCCTATAATTTTTATCCAATAATGCCTAATAAAGATAAGTCAGTTTATCATACTAATCCTGAAGAAGCTTTAGAGCTTGCTCAAAATTTAAAAAGTAAAAAAGTAATCGGAATGCATTGGGGAACTTTCGTTTTATCTTTAGAGCCAATTATGGAGCCACCAGTAAGATTTAAGGCTAATGCAGAAAGATATGGCTTTAAAAAAGAAGACGCTATTATTTATAAAATAGGTGAGTTTGGATCATTAAAGAAATTACTTAATTATAATTAATTATCCAATAGTTTCTTTTTCGCTTTTTCAAATTCCTCTTGAGTCAAAATACCATCATTTAAAAGTTGATTTAGTCTCTCAATTTCATCACTAAGTTTATTTCCATCATCTGAAAAATCATCAATTTTTTCATTTTCATTAATCTCATTGGCTTTATTAGCACTTTTAGCACTAAAACCTTTCATGATAGCTGTGGCACCTAAATATAAAACAAATCCAAGAATTGGAATTACCAAACCAAAAAAAATAATCTTTTCCATTACTTAATCCTCATCTTCCTCTCTCCAATTTTTTTCATACATTAACCATGCTGCAAATATTACTGAAAAAGTTCCTACAATCATACCATAATCAAATCCAGTTTGTTGATCATAAAGGTACCATCCCAATTGGGTGGCACCAATTGGTGGAATAGTTAGTATACCCATTATGATTGCTATTCTGTATGGATATTTGGGTTTTTTCATAACCCAACTTATCAAATATTTTTTATCGATTTAAATGTTAAATTTGCGATCTTTTGAAACAGTCAATTGTATTTTTAAGCAAACAAGCAATGGTCATTGGTCCAACACCACCTGGAACGGGTGTTAAAGCTTTTGCATTTTTTGAAACCTCATCAAAAGCTACATCTCCAACAATACCTTTGTCTGTTTTGTTAATACCAACATCAATTACAATACTATCTTTTTTAACCCAATCACCTTTTACTAATTCTGGGATACCAACTGCTGCAACAATAATATCTGCTTCAAGGCATTCTGCTTTTAAATCTTTTGTTCTAGAATGAGTTATTGTTACAGTACAATTTTCTTTTAAAAGAAGTTGAGTCATTGGTTTACCATTTAAGTTTGATCTACCAACTACAACTGCCTTTTTTCCACTTAAATTGGGTTCTATTTTTTTAATTAATAAATAACAACCTAATGGCGTACATGGTACTGAGCTCTCATAACCAGATGAGAGATTTCCAACATTCATTGGATGAAAGCCGTCTACATCTTTTGAAGGATTAATGGCCTCAATAACTTTTTGTTTATCTATATGTTTAGGCAAAGGTAATTGAACCAAAATACCAGATACTGTAACATCTTTATTTAATTCCTCTATTTTTTCTAAAACTACCTTTTCTTCTACTGAGTCTGGATATTTTATAACATCAGATTTAAGACCAACTTCATTTGCTGATTTTTCTTTATTTCTTACATAAATTTGACTTGGAGTTAAATCACCTATTAATATTACTGTTAATCCAGGCACTTTGTTATATTTTGCTTTTAATTCCGACACTTCTTTTTTTAGTTCCTCTCTTAAGAGTGCCGCTTCTTTTTTACCATCAATTAAAATCATAAATTTTTTTAAAATATCATTGGTGCGATGTAGAGCTTCATACACATTTCTATGAACCAAATCAATAGAAGTAAGATTATTGGAGATATATCCAGAGCACCTAAATTAGGAAGAAATCGTCTTATTCTGTTTAAAAAAGGCTCTGTCAGTCTGTAAGTAAAATCTAATATAACATATACAAATCTATTTTGGGTATTGAGAATGTTAAATGCGATTAACCAGCTTATTATAACGTTCGCAATAACTACATAAGAATAAAGTTTTAATAATTGTAAAACCAAATAAAAGATAGCAATCATTTTTTTTCTACATAAATAGACTGGCTTGGAAAAGCGAAAGATGCTTTATTGTTTTCAACTATTTGTTTTATTGCAATAGCTAAACGCTCTTTTACCGATAACCAATCATTCCAACTATCTGTTTTTGTAAAACAACGAACATACATGTCTATTGAACTATCTGAAAATTTATCTACTCTTACTGCAACCCCAACACTTGTATTAAAATCTTCACTCTTATTAATGTGTTCTTCAATTTGATTTCTAATAGTTTTGAGTTGATCTATAGTAGTGTCATACTGAAGAGTTATTATCCAGCTTATTAACCAATTGGAAGTTTCACTAATATTAATGACTGCATTTTCTGCAAATTGAAAATTTGGAATTATTGCTAATGATTTATCAAATTTTCTAATCGTGGTGGATCTAAAACCAATTTTTTCTACTATTCCCTCGATTATTCCATTAACCAGAATCCAATCACCAATTTTGAATCTTTTTTCTACAAGAACTAAAATTCCTGATATCAAATTTTTAAATAAATCTTGAGCTCCAAGAGCTACAGCCACCCCAAATAACCCTAATCCAGCAATTATTGGTCCAATTTTAATTCCCCATAATTCTAAAACTGCAGCTAAACCTAAGATAAAAATAAGTATCTTTAATGATTTTATTATCCATCCAATTAATTCTCTTGTTAAAAGTTTATCAAGTCCACTTAAAATATATGAGACTGGCTCAATAATCTGATGGATGATCCAGAAAATTAAAATCGTAATTAATGTTCTATTTATTGTATCAACGACTTCTCGTCCTTCAATTGAAAATGTCATGTAATAGCTCGCAATAAAAAAACCTAGAACTATAGGTAAAAATCTAGCTGGTCCAACTAATGCATTTACAAATGTATCATCTAATTTATTAGTAGTTCTTTTTGATATAATTTCTAATTTTTTAATTATGAGTTTACTTATTAAACCTCTAAAGATAAGGAAAATTAAAAAAATTCCAATTCCAATTAATATCTGAAAAATATCAACACCTAAAATTCCTTTATTCCAAACGGACAAAAATATCTCTGAAAAATTTTTAATTAATTCCATAATTAAATTTTATACAATAAAAACTCTTCTTCTCCAGGATTAAAAAGGAATATTTTTTTCCATTTTATTTCATTCAATATAGATGAGGTTTTTTCACTAATACACATTAAATTTGTATTCATCCATAAGCTTTCTGATTGATAATTTTTTATAAAATTCAAAAAACTTATCGCACTGTTTTGTGAATAAACATAGACTAATTCAGGCATATTTAATTTTAGCTGCTCTACAAATTTTTCATCGAATTTTTCGTTATGATAAGTTTTATAATTAATCAATCTTTTCAAATTATAACCAATCTTAATTAACTGAAGGTCTAAATCACTTGATAGAATTTCTCCACTCACATAAAGTATTTTTCCATAAGATGAATTAAAATTTTGAACAATTAACTCTTTTAAATTTGTAACATTTCCATCTGCTGCTACTACTTTTTGAAATCCAACACTCCTAGCTTTTTTTTCCGTAGCACTGCCTACACAAAAACATAAAATATTTTTATCTAAATTTTTAATATCTAGAAATTTAATTGCATTAGCACTTGTAAATATGATCGCTTTAAAATCATTGAAATCGTTTTGATTGTATTCAACTGGTTCAATATTTAAAAGTGGTATATGTGATATTTGATGACCTAATGATTTAAACTTAGAAATCATTTCTATACTATCTTCCAAAGGTCTTGTTAATAAAATATGCATGTTATTTTTTATATGAATTATTAGATTTTTCTCTTAAAATTTTTCCAACTTTTTCACCGAGATTTTCAGCTAACTCAATCTTACCTGAAATTTTTTCACAAAATCTTTCTGTTCCATCAATCGAAAAAAGCTCAGCATTCAATTCAATCTCATCCTTTTTAATTTCAGCATGAACTCCTATAGCAGTTTCACAATCTCCCTCTAAAATTTTTAAAACACTTCTTTCTGCTAATGCACAATAAAAAGTAGGCTTATGATTAACTTTTTCTATCAATTCAATTATTTGATTATCCTCTTTTCTACATTGTAATGCTATAATTCCTTGTCCTGCACTAGGAATTATTTCTGAAGTTGTAAAAAATTGAGTTATTTCATTACTTAAATCGAGAGATTTTATTCCTGCACTCGATAAAATAATTGCATCATATTTTCCCTTTTTCAATTTACTTATTCTGGTATCAACATTGCCTCGAATTAATTCACAATTTAAATCATTTCTAATTCTTTTGAGTTGGAACTCTCTTCTAAATGATGATGTGCCAACAACTGATTTTTTTTCTAATTCATTTAATTTTTTATTTTTTAAACTTATTAAAATTTCTCTAGGATCGTTTCGTTTTAAAAAGCATGCAGTCCTTAAGCCCTGGGTTTCGATTGCAGGCATATCTTTTAGTGCATGAACGGCGATGTCAATTTCTTTATTAAACAATTCCTCCTCGATATTTTTTGAAAATAATCCTTTTCCACCTAAATCTGATAATCTTTTATCCAAAATTGTATCGCCTTTTGTTGAGATAGATTTAATCTCAATATTTTGTTCATCAATATTTTCTGAAAAATTTAATAACGCCTCTTTAACCTTTTTTGCATAGATTAGAGCTAGTTTACTACCACGTGAACCAATTATTATTTTTTTTTTCATCAAATTTTTTTTCTTTCTTGTATAAAGATTGTACTATTAATAAAAACTATTTGAATGAACAAAAAACCATTAATTCTTGGCATAGAGACAAGTTGTGATGAAACCGCAGCATCAATTATTACTGAGGATGAGTACAACAAACCCAAAATTTTATCAAATATTGTCTCAAGTCAGGTTGAGATCCATAAAGAATTTGGCGGAGTAGTTCCTGAATTAGCCGCTCGGTCACACATGGAAAAGATTGATTTAATTGTTAAAAAAGCAATTAATGATAGTGGAAGAAAATTAAGTGATATAGATGCAATTGCATCTACAGCTGGGCCAGGTTTGGTTGTATGTCTTTCAGTTGGCCTTAGTTTTGGAAAATCTTTAGCACTATCCCTTGATAAACCTTTTATAGCGGTAAATCACCTTGAAGGTCATGCGTTAAGTCCAAAACTTAATTCAAAATTAGATTATCCTTATCTATTATTATTAATTTCTGGTGGGCATTCTCAATTCCTTAGTGTTGAAAATTTAGGGGAGTATAAAAGACTTGGAACAACAATTGATGATGCATTAGGAGAAGCTTTTGATAAAACTGCAAAAATTTTAGGAGTAGAATTTCCTGGAGGACCCCAAATTGAAATACTGGCTCTAAAAGGGAATCCAAATAAATTTCAGTTACCAAAACCAATTTTTCACAAAGGTGGATGCAACTTATCATTTGCTGGTTTAAAAACAGCTATTCTAAAAATTTCAAAAAGTATAAAATCAGATCAAGATAGATATGATCTTGCTGCTTCATTTCAAAAAACTATAGAGGAAATTCTTTATAAAAAAACTTTGATTGCAATAGAAGAGTTCAAAAAAAATAATTTAACAAATAACAATAACTTCGTAGTGGCTGGTGGAGTTGCTGCAAATAAAAAAATTAGGGAAATGTTGGTTAATCTTTGTAAAACTGTTAATTTTAATCCCATATTCCCGCCTAAAGAATTATGTGGTGATAATGCGGCTATGATCGCAATGGTGGGTTTAGAAAAGTTTAAATTTAAAAAATTTGATAAGTTAAATTTTCCTGCAAAACCAAGATGGCCCCTTGATGAAAATGCTCTTTTTATGAAAGGCGCTGGAGTAAAATTATAAATATGAAAAAAAAATTAGGATTAATACAAACAGGTGGGCTAGGAGATATTCATATAGCTCTACCTATAGCATTATTTTATCACAAAAAAGATTTTGAAATATATTGGCCAATTTTTGAAAACTGGGTTGAACAAATGAAACACTATGTGCCTTGGATAAATTGGATTGGAATCTCTAAAGAAAATAAGGAACATGCATATGATGAACCAGTAAAAATTCTTGACTCATTAGGAGTAGAGAAAAAAATACCTTTATATAATTTTTTAGGAACAAATGTGGAATTATCTAATACTCCATATTTCCCTCATGTAAGTTTTGATAAGTATAAATATATTAAATCTGAAGTTCCTTTTTACTATAAATGGAAGTTAAATGAATGCATTAAAAGAGACGAAAAAAGAGAAGAAGAAATGTTTAATAAATTTGTAAAAAATAAAAATTTTGTTGTTACACATTTAAAAGCAAGTATTCATACTGCAACTTTTGACTTATCATTAATTCCCAAGGATTTTCAAGTTATAGAAATTAGTAATGATGGTTTTGTACTCGACTGGTTAAAAATAATTGAAAAAGCGAAAATGTTATTTATGACAAATAGCGTAATGGCAAATATTACTGAGCAATTAAATATTGATAATATTAAATATTATATACCAAGGACTAATATATTCAATAATCCAATATTTATTAATAATTGGATCTGGATAAAAAATAAAAATATTGATCCAAAAACAAACTTAACAGGGATCAAATTTTAATTTTGCATTAACTTAGATAATAAAATATCATCAATTGATATGAGTGGCAGTGAATTTCTAACCATATATAAAAATCTTTTTCCATTGATGAAAAGGCATCTGGATATGCTTACTCTCAGGCACTGGGATAAAAAAATTTCATCCTCAAAAAATATCTTAAACAAAAGTGGAATGAAATTTTATTCTCAAAATGATGAAGATGGTATTTTAATGGAGATTTTAAGAAGAATTGATATCAAAAAAGGAAGTTTTTTTGAAATTGGTGTTTGCGGGGGACACAAGAATAATGGGACCGAATGTAACTCTATAATTTTACTCATGTTAGGATGGAATGGCATTTGGATTGATGGAGTAAATATTGATCTTAATTTACCAAAGGAGAGTAAATTGAATTTTTTTAAACAATTTCTAAATAAAGATAACTGTGTAAAAACCTTTAATGATGCTCTCAAAAGTTCAAAAATTAATAAATCTGAAATAAATGTTGTTTCAGTAGACATCGATGGAAATGATTTTTATATTACTGAGTCCATTTTAAAAGATGGGTTTAAACCGGATTGTTTTATTGTTGAATATAACGGGAAATTTCCACCTCCAATCATTTATAATATGCCATATGAGGAAAATTATGTTTGGCGAGGTGGAGATGAACAAGGATGTAGCTTGCAGTTCTATGTAAATTTTTTCAATAAATTTGAATACAATTTAGTTTGCTGCAATATAACAGGCACTAATGCTTTTTTCGTGCATAATAAACATAAAGATAAATTCAAAGATATTCCAAAAGATATAAAAGATATTTTTTATCCTCCTGATTATAATTGGTTTACGCAAATCGGTCATAGCACCTCTACTAAAACAATTGAGCATTTTGCTAAAACAGATGATTAATAATTCTTATAATAGTTAGATCAAATAATTATGAAATACTGGTTACTCAAATCAGAACCAGACGTTTGGTCTATTGATCAACAAAAAAAAGCTGGCAGCAAAGGGGCTACTTGGGATGGTGTGAGAAACTATCAAGCAGCTAAAAATTTAAAATCAATGAAAAAAGGTGATCTATGTTTTTTTTATCATTCTAATATCGGAAAGGAGATTGTGGGTATTGTAGAAGTGATAAAAGAGTATTACCTCGATAAAACAGACGGATCTGGTCGATTTGTAGCTGTGACAGTAAAATTTTTAAAAAAATTAAAAAAACCCATCACATTAGAGGAAATTAAAAAAAACAAGGAATTAAGCCACTTATCACTCATAAAACAGAGTAGGCTTTCTGTTATGCCAATTGACTCTAAAAGCTGGAAAATTTTAAATAAGATGGGTAAGATTTAACAAAAAAATTTTATGCCTAAAAAAAAGAAAAAAACAAAAAAAAGATCTTCAAAAAAAAGAAAGGTTAAAAAAAGTAAAAAAATTTCAAGAAGAAGAAAGATAATTAAAAAATCCTCTAAACGAAAAAAAAGTATAAAATTAGAAAAAAAAAAAGATACTGCTTCTCAAGAATTAATTTTTAAAACTAAGCCAGAATGGATAAAGGGTAGTCTAGCTAGTAAATCGCAGTACCAAAATAAATATAAAGAATCCATTAAAAACAATAACTCTTTTTGGAAAAAAGAAGGGAAGAGAATTACTTGGATCAAACCTTATAAAAAAATTAAGGACGTTAAATATAGTAAAGATGATGTTAGAATAAAATGGTATGAAGATGGAACTTTGAATGCATCTGCAAACTGTATTGATAGACATTTAAAAGATAAAAAGGATAAAACCGCAATTATATGGGTCGGGGACGATCCAAAAGATACACAAAAAATTTCCTACAAACAGCTTCATCAAAAAGTTTCAAGAGCTGCTAATGGATTAAAAAAATTAGGTATTAAAAAAGGGGACCGTGTAACAATCTATTTAACTATGATACCTGAGTTGGCAATATTAATGTTAGCTTGTGCAAGAATCGGTGCTATCCACTCAATAATTTTTGGAGGTTTCTCAGCTGAGTCAATTTCAGGTAGAGTAAATGACTGTGAGTCTGAATACATTATCACTGCTGATGAAGGAGTAAGAGGTGGAAAAACCATTCCTTTAAAAGCTACAACTGATGAAGCTTTAACAAATTGTCCTAACGTAAAAAAATGTATAGTTGTAAAAAGAACTGGTAATTATGTTTTTTGGAATGATGAAAGAGATGTTTGGTATCATGATCTAATCAAAGATGTATCAAATTATTGCGATCCAGAGGAAATGAGTGCAGAAGATCCATTATTTATTCTTTATACCTCAGGATCTACTGGTAAACCTAAAGGTGTTTTACATACAACTGGTGGATATATGGTCTATGCTTCAATGACACATCAATACATTTTCAATTATAAACCAAAAGATATTTATTGGTGTACTGCTGATATTGGCTGGGTTACTGGACATAGTTACATAATCTATGGACCTCTTTCTAATGGTGCTACTACTATTATGTTTGAAGGAGTGCCAAATTATCCAGATAGCTCTAGATGGTGGCAAATAGTAGATAAATTTAAGGTTAACACTTTCTACACTGCACCTACAGCTATTAGAGCTTTAATGAGAGAAGGTGAAGGACCAGTTAATAAAACTTCTCGAAAATCTTTAAAATTATTAGGAACAGTTGGTGAGCCAATCAATCCTGAAGCTTGGATGTGGTATTATAAAACTGTTGGAAATTCTAAATGCCCAATAGTCGATACTTGGTGGCAAACGGAGACTGGTGGAATTTTAATTGCACCTCAAACCGGAGCGATACCATTAAAACCAGGTTCAGCAACTAAACCATTTTACGGAATTAAACCTGTTATCGTAGATAAAGATGGTAAGGAAATAAAAGGTGCTGGAGAGGGTAGACTTTGTATAGCTCAATCATGGCCTGGCCAAATGAGAACTGTCTATGGTGATCACCAAAGATTTATAGATACATATTTTTCTCAATTTGATGGCAAATACTTTACCGGTGACGGATGTAAAAGAGATAAAGATGGTTATTATTGGATAACTGGTAGGGTAGATGATGTGATAATTGTCTCTGGACATAATCTTGGTACCGCAGAAATAGAAAGTGCATTTGTTGCGCATCCTAAAGTTGCAGAGGCAGCTGTTGTTGGGTATCCACATGATATTAAAGGGAATGGTTTATACTGTTATGTAACCTTAAATGCTGGTGAAAGTGAAACTGGTGAGTTAGAGAGGGATCTTAAACTTTGGGTAAGAAAACAAATTGGCCCTTTAGCAACTCCAGATCTAATTCACTTTTCTCCTGGATTGCCAAAAACTAGATCAGGAAAAATCATGAGAAGAATTTTACGAAAGATAGCAGCAAATGAACACGATCAATTAGGAGATACCACTACCTTGGCAGATCCATCAGTTGTTACTAGTTTGGTTGAAAATAGAAAAAATATTTAAAATTTTATTCTCTCATTAAATTCTTTTTGAACAACACCCCATTTTAAAATTACAGAGTTAAGAACTATTTTACGATCTAAAATTTTCAAATCCTCTGCAATAGGTGCCCACTTATATAACGACAAAGCACTGGGATTAAATGGTAGATCATTATGATAGTTATCCCAATTGATATTTTGTGATCTTTCATCGAAACTTTTTTTGGCATTTTCTATAATATCAATTGGCATTTTATTTGAAGTTTCATCATCCAGAATTTTTAAAAAAATTTCTTTTGCCTTTCCAATGTCTTGATAATTAAAATTTGCTTTCAATTTTGAAAATGTAAAAAGAGTTAGATCTTGAAGAGCAACAGCATAAATATTCCACTTAGCTAAGTTTACTGACTCCATAAATGTGTCGTTCTCAAAATGAAGAACATACCTTGTCCCCATCCTTGTTTTGAGGTAGCCATAAAGAGTCACTTGACTTACCCAGGCAGATTTTGTTTGAATAAAAGTTTCAAGTTCATCTAAATTGCTAATTTTCCCCTTAGGGACGAAAGCTTTAAACATAGCAAATAGATAAGTCTTAAAATCATGCAAAGTCAGATCTTTCCAGGTAAGTTTATATTTTCCCATAAAAACTGTTATTTCTCAGTATATAACCTAAAAAAACAACAAATATGAACAATTTTAACACTTTAAATCTCTTTCATAATGGTTATGGTTTTGGCCAGTTATAACTAAAAAGAGAGAGGTATAAATGTCAAAACAAGCACAACACTGGGAAAAAACCAGAGGATTGCTAATTATGACTTTAGCAATTTGGTTTGTATTCTCAATTGGCATCTTCCTATTTGGAGCTGAAATGAACGAAGTTACGGGACCTTTTGGATATCCGTTAACTTATTGGTTCACATGTCAAGGTTCTCTTGGAATTTTCGTAATCCTAATTTTCTGGTTTGCGAATAGACAAGAAAAAATTGATGAAGAGTTCGGCTTTAGTGAAAGAGGAGATGACTAATGATAAAAGGTAATTTTATAGACAATTTACCTAAAGTTTATGGAATCTACACAGGTGGATTTTTAGGTTTCATAATCATTATGTCAATTGCCGAGCAGATGGGTATGACAGCGAAAACAATTGGTATTTGCTTCGTTGCCTTCACAGTAGCCATCTATGCTATAATTGGTTATCTATCACGAACAGCACAAGCTGATGCGTATTACGTAGCTGGAAGACAAGTACCGACCGTATTCAATGGAATGGCAACTGCAGCAGACTGGATGTCTGGTGCATCATTCGTTGCAATGGCAGGTGGTATTTACTTTAAAGGTTACGGCTACATGGCGTTACTTGTAGGTTGGACTGGTGGATATGTATTAGTCGCATCTTTATTAGCACCTTACCTAAGAAAATTTGGCTGTTATACAGTTCCAGATTTTATTGGTACAAGATACGGTGGTAATTTAACAAGGTTTCTTGCAGTAGTAGTATTAACTGTTGCTTCATTTACCTATGTGACCGCACAAATTAACGCTACAGGTACTATTGCATCTGTTGCTCTTGATATTCCATTCCAATACGCTGTATACGTTGGATTAGTAAGTATCTTACTTTGTTCAATGTTAGGTGGTATGAGAGGAGTAACTTGGACACAGGTAGCTCAATATATCGTACTAATCATAGCTTACTTATTACCAGTATTCTGGATCAGTAATAAAATGGGTGCAGGTTTCTTCCCACACTTCATGTTAGCTGATGAAGTTTCAAGAATAGCTGAATTAGAAGCTCAGTTTGGTTTTGTAAAAAACTCTGCTGAAAATC
This sequence comes from uncultured Pelagibacteraceae bacterium, assembly GCA_902576765.1. Classification (GTDB taxonomy): domain Bacteria; phylum Pseudomonadota; class Alphaproteobacteria; order Pelagibacterales; family Pelagibacteraceae; genus Pelagibacter. Next base: position 2,060 of record CACGWH010000011.1, on the reverse strand, counting down.
TAAAAGAAGTGCCAAAAGGTTTGGCTGGTATAACTAAAGCTCACTCAGCAGTGAATGCAACGCCTTGGGCGTTTATTTCATTAGCACTAGCGATGATGATGGGAACAGCTTCATTGCCTCACGTGATGATGAGATATTTCACTACTCCAAGTGTAAAAGCAGCTAGAAAATCAGTAGGTTGGTCATTATTCTTTATCTTCCTACTTTATTCTTCTGCTCCAATGTTAGCTACATTATCTAAACTGTCATTGATTGATCCGTCACTACCAACGGGTATTATCGGTAAATCAATTGCAGAAGTTCAAGCGATAGATTGGTATCAAAACTGGAACCAAGCAAACTTAATGTTTGTAAGCGACTTTAACGGAAATGGAACACTTGAATTAAACGAGTTTTTCATGGGTGGTAAAGCCGTTGTGTTAGCAACTCCGGAAATAGCTGGATTACCATATGTAATCTCAGGTCTAGTTGCTGCTGGAGGTATGGCTGCTGCCATGTCAACAGCTGATGGTTTAATTCTAGCAATTGCAAACGCAATCTCACACGATGTTTACTATAAAATCATCGATCCAAAAGCTGAGACTGCTAAGAGACTAGTTGTTGCAAGGGTATTACTTGTAGTGATTGGTTTTGCTGGAGCAACTATTGCAGCAATGGAGATCCAAGGTATCTTAGGTTCAGTAATCTGGGCTTTTGACTTTGCGATGTCTGGATTGTTCTTCCCACTTGTACTTGGTGTATGGTGGAAGAGAGCTAACAGAGAAGGTGCTATAGCTGGTATGGCTTTAGGATTAATTTCTGGTGCTGGTTACCTAATATGGGTAAGAAACGGCGGAAGTGGATTCTTAGGTATTACACAGTTAACATTTGGTATCTTTGGTTCAGCTGTAAGTTTAGTAGCTATGGTTGTTGTAAGTTTAATAACTTCAGCTCCAAGCGCTGCAACGCAAAAAATGGTTGACGAGGTTCGAGTACCATCAGGTAAGTCGATCCTAGGTAAACAACATTAAATAATCTTTATAAAGGGGCGATTAATTTCGCCCCTTTTAATTCATTTCGTTTTCCAATATAAATTCTAAATGTCTGCTAATTTTCATCCTTTAGTCTACATAATTGATTATGTTCTTGGTGTAATTATGTGGACACTCATTGGCAGAGTGGCAATGAATATTTTTCAAAGAGAGGACTCACAATTCTTCTTCATGAAAGTATTTGTTAAATTTACAAATCCATTACTAAGGATATTTAAACCTTTAACCCCTACGTTCATAATTCAACCGTTAGTACCTTTATATGTAGCATGGTTTTTCTTTATGATTAGATTTTACTTAATGCCTTGGGTTTTGGGTTATTCCGTCATGGGCATGTTGTCTTTTCCTTTGGAAAGTGAAATTTCTAGACAAATTTACCAATTTTTTAATTAAATAAATTTTAAAAATTGATACTAATAAAACTAGTATCAATGAAAAAAATACAAATTTCACCCTCAATATTATCAGCTGACTTTAGTCAACTAGGAAATGAGATTAAAAGACTAGAGGAAGGTGGAGCAGATATGATACACGTGGACGTCATGGATGGTCATTTTGTTCCTAATCTAACTATTGGTCCTCCTGTGATTAAGTCATTAAAAAAAAATTCCTCAATAACATTTGATGTTCACTTAATGATTTCACCAGTGCATAAGTACATAGAAGCCTATTCAGACGCTGGTGCTGACATAATCACTATTCATCCAGAAGCTACAGATGACCTTAAAAGTTCAATTGCAAAAATAAAAGAATTAAATAAAAAAGTTGGGGTTTCTCTCAATCCAGGAACAAAAGTTGATATAATAAATAAATTTCTAGATGAAATAGATTTAGTTCTCATAATGAGTGTAAACCCTGGGTTTGGTGGACAGAAATTTATGCCAGAAGTTTTGACTAAAATAAAAGATTTAAAAAAAATTCAAGAGGAAAGAAAATTAAATTTTGATATTGAAATTGATGGTGGGATAAATTTTGAAAATTCTAAGGATGCAATCAAAGCTGGTGCTAATATATTGGTTTCTGGCACTA
>CACGWH010000010.1 GCA_902576765.1 uncultured Pelagibacteraceae bacterium | reverse complement strand
GCATCAACTGCCTCTTTATCTCCATTTACTACGTTAAAAACACCATCAGGCAGACCAGCATCTTTTAATAGTTCAGCCAACCTTATAGAGCATGAAGGATCTTTTTCAGAAGGTTTTAATATAAAAGTATTTCCACAGGCGATTGCAATTGGAAACATCCACATTGGTACCATAGCAGGAAAATTAAATGGTGTGATTCCAGCAACTACTCCTAAAGGTTGCCGCATTGACCAACTATCAACATTAGTACCAACGTTTTCTGAGAATTCACCCTTAAGTAAATGAGGGATACCACAAGCAAATTCGACAACTTCTAAACCTCTAGTTAACGATCCTTTTGCGTCCTCGTATACCTTTCCATGCTCTGCTACAATCAATTGTGTAAGTTCATCTGAATTTTTTTCAATTAATTCCTTAAATTTGAACATGATCCTTGCTCTTTGAAGAGAAGGTCTTAAGGACCAATCCTCAAAAGCTTTTTTAGCAACTCCAACAGCTTGATCTAAATCAGTTTTTGAGGCTAATCTTACTTCTTTCTCCTGTTCACCAGTTGCTGGATTATAAACCTTACCTTTTTTACTTGATGATCCTGGAATTATTTTACCACCTACAAAATGTTCAATTAATTTCATGAATACGATCTTTTAGAGTAAAAAATCTTATTAGTCTATTGTTTAAATGTTAGCTGTTGCTAACATTTTTTTTATTTCTGCTATTGCTTTAGCTGGATTTAATCCTTTTGGACATGCACTTGTACAGTTAAGAATTGTGTGACATCGATATAATTTAAGTTCGTCAGCAACCTTTTTTAATCTCACTTGTCTTTCTTCATCTCTACTATCTATAATCCATCTGTATGCCTGTAATAAAACTGCTGGACCCAAATATTTATCTCCATTCCACCAATAACTAGGGCATGATGTTGAACAGCAGGCGCACATAATACACTCGTATGCACCATCCAACTTTGCTCTATCCTCTTTAGATTGGATTATTTCTTTAGTTTGTGATTTAGAGTTAGATTTTAACCACGGTTCTATTGATTGATATTGTTTATATAAACCGTCTAAATCACCTATTAAATCTTTTTTTACTTTTAAATGGGGTAGTGGGTAAATATCAATATCACCATTTATTTCTTTATGTGGTGTCGTACATGCTAAACCATTTTTTCCACCTATATTCATAGCACATGAACCACAAACTCCATGAGCACAAGATCTTCTGTATGCCAAAGTAGGATCTATTTCATTCTTAATTTTATTCAGAATATCTAGTACTTTAGAAGGACAGTTATCCATATCTACTTCATATGTATCTACTCTTGGATTTTCTCCACTAGATGGGTCCCATCTGTAAATATTTATTCTTCTTAAATTTTTTGATCCAGTTTTGTCTTTGAAATATTTACCTTTTTTTACTTCAGAATTTTGAGGTAAATTAATTTGTACCATTAATAAACTCTTTCCTGAGGTGGAAAATATTGAACTTCGTTTGTTAAAGTAGATTTATGTACTTCTCGATAGCTAATTTTGGTATTTTTTCCATCACACCAAGCTAGAGTATGTTGCATAAATTCTTTATCATCTCTTTTTGGATAGTCTTCTCTCGCGTGTGCACCTCGACTTTCTTTTCTATTATAAGCTGAGTCGACAGTAACAACTGCTTGTCTTATTAAATTATCAAACTCTAAAGTTTCAACCAAATCGGTGTTAAATATCATTGATTTATCTTTAACTGATATTGATTCCAATCCATCATAAGTTTTTCTAATTTCATCAACTCCTTCTTTAAGAGTTTTTTCAGTCCTAAAAACTGCACATTTTGACTGCATTGTTTTTTGCATCGACAGTCTAAGTTCAGCTGTTCCAATATCGCCTTTTGCATTTCTAATTTTATCAAAACGATCTAAACATTTTTGAGTTTCTGTATCACTTAATTCTTCATGTGGTGTTCCTGGCTTAATAAGTTCAGCAGCTCTTTTTGCTGCTGCTCTTCCAAAAACAACTAAATCAATTAATGAGTTTGAACCTAATCGGTTAGCTCCATGAACAGATACGCAAGCCGCTTCTCCAATCGCCATTAATCCTGGAACTGTTTTTTCTGAACCATTTACTGTTAAGACCTCTGCTTTATAATTAGTTGGAATACCTCCCATATTATAATGCACAGTAGGCACTACCGGGATTGGTTCTTTAGTAACATCAACATTTGCAAATAATCTTGCTGCATCTGTAATACCTGGCAATCTACTTTCTATGATATCTTTATCCAAATGACTTAAATTTAAATGAACATGATCTTGATCTTTTCCTACACCTCTTCCCTCATTAATTTCAATAGACATTGATCTACTAACAACATCTCTTGATGCTAAATCTTTTGCTTTTGGTGCATATCTTTCCATAAATCTTTCACCCTTAGAATTTGTAAGATATCCACCTTCACCTCTTGCACCCTCAGTGATTAAAGTACCGTGTCCATAAATACCTGTAGGATGAAATTGCACAAATTCCATATCTTGTAATGGAAGTCCTGCTCTTAAAACCATTGCATTACCATCTCCGGTACAAGTATGAGCTGACGTCGCAGAATAATAAACTTTTCCGTATCCACCCGTCGCTATTATTACAGTATGTGCTCTAAATCTATGAATAGTACCATCGTTTAGATTCCAAGCAATTAATCCTTTACAAGCACCATCTTTCATTAATAAATCTAGGGCAAAATATTCAATAAAAAATTCTGTTTTATGTTTTAGAGCCTGTCCGTACAGTGTGTGTAAAATGGCATGACCTGTTCTGTCAGCTGCAGCACAAGTTCTTTGGACTATTCCATTTCCATAATTTTTAGTCATTCCACCAAAAGGTCTTTGGTAAATTTTACCATCATCAGTTCTGCTAAAAGGAACACCATATTTCTCTAACTCAATAACTGCTTTGGGAGCTTCTTTACAAAGATATTCAATACTATCTTGATCACCTAACCAATCAGCACCTTTTACAGTGTCATACATGTGCCAACGCCAATCGTCTTCACCCATGTTTCCTAAAGCGGCAGATATTCCACCTTGTGCCGCAGAAGTATGGCTTCTTGTAGGAAAAACTTTTGAAATACATGCAGTTTTTAGTCCAGCTTCACTTAAACCCACAGCGGCTCTTAAACCTGAGCCTCCAGCTCCTAAAACTACCACATCGTATTCATGATCTGTTATTTTATAAGAATTCATAGTCTAGCCATTAATATAATTGTAATTAACGGAATTACCACTGCAGATGCATATAAAATTCTGTTTGCGACATTTTTGATTTTATAATTTTTGATATAATCCTCAAAAACCTCACTTATGCTTAATGCCGAGAAAAAATACGCATTTATAATAAAAATACTAAATAAAAACTTAGATGAATAATTGCTAAAAAAATTTTTTACAACTGAATAGTCTTGATTGTAAATGTTTATAAAATTCAAAATAAACCATATCATCAATGGAACCAACAAAGCTCCACTAATTTTCAAAAATATCCATTTTTTTGTTGCATTAATCATTTTAAAAAAAATTTTTTCCAATTAGATAGAAAACCACCGTCAAAACTATTGATCCAGTTATCACAATTAAACCTGTGATTTTTGTTATTTTTAAATCAAATCCATAACCTAAATCCATAATTAAATGTCTTATCTCACTCAAAATTTGAAAAGAAAAAGACCATGTAAGGCCTAAGATAATAAACTTACCTATCATTGAACTTAAAAATAAATTAATCATTTCATAATTATTTTCACCAAGAATGAGTAATGAAACTAATAAGCAGATGAATGTAATTCCAATTATATTAATTATTCCGGTTATTCTATGAGTGATAGAAACTAACGAAGAAATATGCCATTTATAAATTTGGATATGTGGAGATAGTGGTGCTTTATTTTCCATAAAAATTATTTTTAATCAATGTTTCGGCAATTTCTACAGCATTCAAAGCTGCACCTCTTAAAAGATTATCTGAAACAATCCATAAATTTAACCCATTATTGATTGTTTTATCTTCTCTAATCCTTGAAATGAATGTCTCATTTTTACCTTCAGCTTCTAATGGAGTTGAGTATCCACCATCAGTTCTCTCATCAATCACCTTACAACCTTCAAAACTATTCAAAAGATCTCTTACTTTTTCAAGAGTAAATGATTTTTCAAATTGTATATTTACTGACTCTGAGTGTGAAACAGATATAGGTAATCTCACACATGTTGCTGTTAAATCAATTTTTTCACCAAGAATTTTTTTTGTTTCATAAGTCATTTTTAATTCTTCTTTTGTATAACCATCATCAGAAAAAACATCAATATGAGGAATGGCGTTAAAAGCAATTTGTTTTGTGAAATTTTTAGACTCTACTTTTTTGCCATCTAAAACTGATTTAGTTTGCTCAATCAGTTCATCCATTGGTGCTTTTCCGCCGCCTGAAACTGATTGATATGTAGAAACAACTATTCTTTTTATTATAAATTCATCATGCAAAGGTTTTAATGCAATAACTAATTGGGCTGTTGAACAATTTGGGTTTGCAATAATATTTTTTTTTATATTATTCAAATGATTTGAATTTACCTGTGGAACAATTAAAGGTACATTTGAGTCCATCCTGTAAAAGCTTGAGTTATCTATCACAAAACAATTTTTAGCAGCCTTCTCAGCAAATTTTTCTGAAATTTTTCCTCCTGCTGCAAAAAATGCAATTTTTACTTTAGAAAAATCAAAATTTTCTAAATCAAAAACCTCAAGATCTTTGCCTTTAAAATTAATTTTCTTTCCTGCACTTTTTGATGAAGCAACTAAATATAAATTATCAACAGTAAGTTCTTTTTTTTCGAGAACTTCTAAAGTTTTTCTTCCAACATTACCGGTTGCTCCTACTATCGCAATATCCATGATTTAAGTTTTATACTAGATGAAAGGCAAATCGCAAACTTTTACGGCTAATGATTTTTCATCAATTTCCATTGTTCCAGTCGCTGATGCTTTACAATAAGGCTCATTTATCATAGCTATACCTATGACTTTTTTAAAATGAGGTGAATAACAAGCTGATCTTAGTTCCCCTATAAAAACGCCTTTATTATCTTTTATTTCTATAGACTTAGTTAAGCTAATTTTATCAATATTAATAAGAACACCCATTAATTTTCTTTTGATACCCTCTTTTTTAATTTTTCTTAATTTTTCCTTTCCAAGGAAAGATACATCAGAGTCTAAATTAACATATTTTTCAAAACCACATTCAAAAGGATTATCATTATTATCAAAATCATTTCCATAAGATAAAAGACCACTTTCAATTCTTTCAATTAAGTTGGGACAACCAGGTTTTAAATTAAATTCTTTTCCTATTTCAAAAAAATAATCATATAGATCCAAACCGGATTGAGTATTTTCTACATATACCTCAAATCCTCCTTGTTTTGACCAGCCAGATCTTGCAATTAAATGTTTTACACCTTTAAATTCATAATAATCAAAACCAAAAAATTTTAATTCTTTAATTTTTTGACCAAAAACTTTTTCCATTAGGTCAAATGACTTTGGTCCTTGAATTGCAATTATATCTACATTTGGCTCAAAAATTTCAACTTTAAAATCATTTCCAGAGGCAAGACCTTTTGCAAAAAATATTACATCGGAATCAGCAATTGAAATCCACCATCTATCTTCTGCTAATTTTAAAATTACAGGATCATTTACTAAATTACCTTGATCATCAATAATTGGACAATAATAACATCTTCCTATTCTTGATTTTGAAAGATCTCTACAAGTCATTAGTTGTACAAGCTTAGCTGCGTCTTTACCGATTATTTCAACTTGTCTCTCAGCAGCAACGTCCCAAACTTGGACATTTTTTTTCAGATGATTGCAAGAATCTTCAATAGATCCAAATGCTGCTGGTAATAGCATGTGATTATAAACAGTATAAGCCGTAACACCTTGTTTTTCTATTCTAGAGGTATACGGTGAACTTCTGACTCTTCTTGATTTAGCTATTGAATAACTTTTCATGTTTCTAAAAATTTTAAAATCTTTTCTCGCATTTCAAAAGCTTTTTCAATCATAATCATATGTCCACACCCATTAATTATGTGGGTTGATGAATTTTCTAATAAATTTGAAAATTTTTTGCCGGCTTCTAAATTAACCATTTTGTCTAATTCTCCTAAAATTAACAAAGATGGTAAATTAATTGTTTTTGCAGCCTCAGAACCATTTAAATAATTATTACACGCGTTAAGATCTACCGCTAATATTTCACTTATATCTCTAGGAGATTGAATTATCTTTTCCACTGGATTTCCACCTATAAATTTTTTTGAACCCTCATAGCCCCATTTCATCATTAATTTTACTGCATCAGAATCACCATTTTGTGCAAGCTCTATCAAATTAGGATGAACCGGCATCTTATTTGATCCTCCAACAAAAACTAATTTTTTTAGTCTATTCTTATATTTATGAGCATACTCAAGTATTTCTAAGCATCCTTGAGAATGACCAACCAAAATCAAGTCATTCAAATCCAACTTTTTGAACACTTCTTCTAGCCAGTCAGAAATTTTTTCAATACTATCTAGGCAAGGCCCATCTGAATTTCCGTGACCAGGTAGATCAAGTGACAATACATTAAAATTTTTATTTAAAAAAAATTGCTCTGTTAAAGACCAAACAATATGTGATAGACCACTTCCATGAAGGAATACGATTGTTCTTTTTTTAATATCTATACCTTGTCCTGCATCAGATGCATGTATATTTTTGTTTTCTATTTGAAATATCAATTAATTACCTAAAATTTTTTCCTAAGCTCGAACTTTTGAATTTTACCAGTGGAAGTTTTGGGTAAATCACAAAAAATGACTTGTTTTGGTACCTTAAATCCAGCAAGCGTTTCTTTACAAAAACTAATTAGTTCCTTTTCTGATACTGGTTTATCTTTAATCATTTCGATAAAAGCACAAGGTACTTCACCCCATTTTTCATCAGGTTTTGCTACTACTGCTGCAATTGATACTGATGGATGTTTTGCTAAAGTATTCTCTATTTCAATTGAAGATATGTTTTCACCTCCTGAAATAATTATGTCTTTAGATCTGTCTTGAATTTTCACATACCCATCAGCATGCATAACAGCTAAATCTCCAGAATGGAACCATCCACCATTCATAGCTTTAGATGTTGCATCTTTATCTTTGAAATATCCTTTCATGACAACGTTTCCTTTAATCATGATTTCACCAATTGTTTTTCCGTCTTTAGGTACTTCTTTCATTGTCTCTGGATCCATAACAGCAATTCCCTCAGTATTTGGATACCTCACTCCTTGCCTCGCTTTAATCTCGTTCTGTTTTTCTTCATCAAATTCATTCCAAGCATCATTCCAAGCACATTGAGTAACATGACCGTAAGTCTCTGTTAATCCATAAACATGCATTACTTCAAATCCAAGTTCACTCATTTTTTTGAAAATAATACTTGGGGGTGGAGCTCCAGCTGTAAGGACATATACTTTTTGCTTTAACTTTTTTTTATCTGACTCAGGTGCACCAGTAATCATATTCAACACGATAGGTGCTCCGCCAAAATGAGTTACATTATATTTGTCTATTAATTCAAATATTTTTTTAACATCAATATTCCTCAAACAAATAGTCCTTCCATTTAACATGGGTATAGTCCAAGGATAACCCCATCCATTACAATGAAACATTGGAACAATAGTTAAAAAATTTAATCTATTTGGCATATTCCAAGCAACTGCACTTCCAGTAGACATCAAATATGATCCTCTATGATGATACACAACGCCTTTTGGATTTCCTGTAGTACCAGACGTATAACTTAATGAAATTGCTTGCCATTCATCGTCTGGCATTTTCCAATCATAATTTTCGTCACCAGTGTTCAAAAAACTTTCATACTCTAGTTCGCCAATTTTTTCACACTTTGATTGATCTGCAAATTTATCATTAATATCAATTATAATAATTTTTCTGTTTAAGGTTTTTAAAGCTTTTTTTACTTCTACATGAAGTTGTCTATCTACGACTAATACCTTTGCTTCGCTATGATCTAATATATATGCAATAGTTTTTGCGTCTAATCTAATATTGATAGTGTTTAACACTGCTCCTGTCATCGGTACAGAATAATGACCTTCAAAAATTTCAGGAGTGTTAAAAGCTAAAAATGAAACAGTATCACCTTTTTTAACACCAATTTTATTTAAGGCACTTGCAAATTTTACAGTTCGTTTATAAACTTGATCCCAGGAATATTTTCGATCCTCATAAATCACTGCTTCATAATTGGGATAAATTTCTTTAGCTCTTTTTAAGAAAGTCAAAGGCGTTAGCGGTACATAGTTGGCATTATTCTTATCCAAATTAGTATCGTAATGACTCATTTTAATTAAATCTGAAATTCATTAAATTTGAACTGCCAGATATTGCTGACTTGTAATGCTGTTCAACTCTTGGTAATACTTTATCAAAGTAAAATCTTGCAGTATCAATTTTTTCATCATAGAAATTTTTATTTTCGTTATAATCATTAAAACTTACCTCTAAAACCTTGATCCAAGCATATGCAATTGAGACATAGCCTAAAGTTTTTAAATAATCATTTGCAGCTGCGCTCACATCATCTTTTTCTGTTTTAGCCTTATCAATCATCCAGTCACTAAATTTTTCTAATATGCTAAGGTGATTATTGAATTCTGATATAAATGGCTCAATTTTATCATTTTTAGAGCTACATTCAGTTTTAACCTGTTCCAAAAACCTATTTATAATATTTCCATTTTTATTTGATAATTTTCTAAAAACTAAATCAGCTGCTTGCACTGAATTTGTCCCCTCATATATAGGCGTAATTCTATTATCTCTATATAATTGTTCAATTCCTTGGTCTTTGGTATACCCATAGCCTCCATGTATTTGCATTGCATCACTAGTAATTTCCATTGCTAGATCTGTAAACAATGATTTAACAACAGGTGTCATCAAAGACACGTAATCAGATGCCTCTTGACGAACTTTTTCATCTGGATGATACAAGCTTACTTCTGTTTGTTGAGACAACCAAAAACACAAAGCTCTTTCACCTTCAATAATTGATTTCATGTTTAATAATGTTCTTCTTATATCAGCATGTTCAATAATAAGATCAGCTCCATTTTTTGTTTTTGAATTATTTGTTTTTCCTTGTTTTCTCTCTTTTGCGTAAGACAGCGAATTTTGATAAGCAATTTCTGAAATACCTAAACCTTGAATACCTACAACTATTCTCTCAAGATTCATCATTGTAAACATAGCACTTAACCCTTTTTCTTTACTTCCAATCATATATCCAGTGGCATCATCAAAATTTAAAACACAAGTAGCTGATCCCTTTATGCCCATTTTTGTTTCAATTGACCCCGTAGATATTCCATTTCTCGGTCCAATAGTCCCATCATCTTTTACAATAAATTTTGGTACTAAAAATAAACTTATTCCTTTTGTACCAGCTGGAGAGTCGTCAGCTCTAGCCAAAACCAAATGAATTATATTTTCAGTTAGATCATGATCGCCTGAAGTAATAAAAATTTTTTGTCCAGTTAATTTGTAAGTCCCATCAGATTGTTTTTTTGCTTTTGTTTTAAGTAAACCTAAATCAGTACCACATACTGGCTCGGTTAAGCACATGGTACCGCTCCATTTACCTTCTACTATTTTTGGTAAATATCTATTTTTAATTTCATCAGTTGCGTGGTGATTAATACAATTATAGGCACCAATGCTAAGTTCACTATAAAGTTTAAATGATAAGCTAGCTGAAGACAACATTTCGTCAAAAAATGCACTTACTGTTTTTGGCATACCTTGTCCTCCATATTTTGGATCACAAGATAAAGATGTCCATCCATCTTCGATATATTTTTTGTAAGCTTCTTTATAACCTGGTGGAGTCCTAACTACACCATTTTCTAAAACAGCTGGATTTTCATCACCAACTTTAGCTAATGGTAAAATTAGATTTTGATTTATTTTTGCAGCTTCCTGCAAAATATCTTTTACTAGATCTGATGTAACTTCTTTATATTTTTCTAACTCATTATATTTTTGATTATTTCTCAATTTATCGAAGAGAAACATCATGTCTTCAACTGGTGCAGTATAGCTTGGCATATTATTTATAAGTTTAAGATAATTAGTTAATTATTGCAATTTTGAAATTATCGCATCACCCATTTCTGATGTTGATACTTCTTTCATACCCTTGGATAAAATATCTTTTGTTCTTAAACCCTCATTTAACACACTTTGAACAGCTTTTTCTAAAGCTTCAGCTTCTTTATCAAGATCCAATGAATATCTTAAAGCCATAGCAAAACTTAAAATTGTGGCTATAGGATTGGCAAGACTTTTACCTGCTATATCAGGAGCTGACCCATGAATAGGTTCATACATCGCTCTCATTTCTCCATCTTTGTTTTTAGCTCCTAATGATGCTGAAGGTAAAAGACCTAATGATCCAGTTAACATTGATGCTTGATCAGATAACATATCCCCAAAAAGATTATCTGTTACAATTACATCAAATTGTTTTGGATTTCTTAATAATTGCATTGCACAATTATCTGCAAGCATATGACTTAATTCTACATCTTTGTACTCTTTATCATGAAGAGCTTGAACTTCCTCTTTCCATAGTTGTCCAGCTTCCATAACATTCGATTTTTCACAAGAAGTTACTTTGTTGGATCTTTTTTTTGCTAAATCAAAAGCAACTCTAGCTACTCTTGTTATTTCACTACTTGTATAAGTATGAGTATTAATTCCTTTTCTTTCACCATTTTCAATTGGTTTAATTCCTCTTGGTTCTCCAAAATAAATTCCTCCTGTCAACTCTCTAACAATCATTATGTCTAAACCAGAAACAATTTCAGGTTTCAAAGTTGATGCATCAACTAATTGTTTAAAACAGATTGCAGGTCTTAAATTTGCAAAAAGTTTTAACTCTTTCCTTAATTTTAAAAGTGCTCTCTCTGGTTTTTTAGAAAAATCTACGTTATCCCATTTAGGACCTCCGACAGCACCCAACATAACGACCGCACTCTCTAATGCTTTATAAAAAACTTCATCAGTAATTGGTGTACCATGTTTATCATAAGAACAACCACCTGCTAAATCTTCATCAATTTCAAAATCTAAAGATTTTTTGTCATTAAACCAATTAATTATCTTTTTTACTTCACCAATAACTTCTGGACCAATTCCATCTCCAGGGAGTAATAAAATTTTTCTTTTTTTAACTTTAATCATTAAGAATCCACGGTTTTTGATTTTTTAGATTTTTTTCAAAATTCTCAATTTTATCTGATTTCTTCAATGATAAAGCTATATCGTCTAATCCATCTAAAAGGCATTTTTTTTTAAACTCATCAACTTTAAAATTAACTTCATTATTTCCATAAATTATTTTTTCTTCGTTGAGATCGACCGAAATTTCCTCTTTTCTATTAGCATACTCTGCTAGCTCTTTTATTTTCTCATCATCAAGAATGATAGGTAAAATTCCATTTTTAAAACAATTGCTGAAAAATATATCAGCGAAACTTGAGCTGATAACACATGTTATACCAAAATCCAACAATGCCCATGGAGCATGTTCTCGAGATGATCCACAACCAAAATTTTTTCCAGCTATTAAAATTTTTGAATTATTAAAAGGATCTCTATTTAAAATAAAATCATCAATTACTCTTCCTTGTTCGTCATATCTCATTTCATAAAACAAATTTTTTCCAAGTCCTGTTCTTTTGATTGTTTTAAGAAATTGTTTCGGAATAATCATATCTGTATCAATATTTACTATCGGTAAATATGCGGGAATACTTTTTAATTTTGTAAATTTTTGCATTAATTTTGATACTTTCTTACATCATCCAAATTTCCTGAAATAGCGGCAGCTGCTGCCATACCTGGACTTACAAGATGAGTTCTTCCACCTCTACCTTGTCTTCCTTCAAAATTTCTATTAGATGTTGATGCACATCTCTCCTCTGGTTTCAATTTATCCGCATTCATGGCTAAACACATAGAACAACCCGGCTCTCTCCACTCAAACCCTGAATTTACAAATATTTTATCTAAGCCCTCTTGCTCTGCCTGTTCTTTAACTAAACCAGAACCTGGCACTACCATCGCATGAACGTGAGAAGCTATTTTTTTGTCTTTTAAAATTTTTGCTGCCTCTCTTAAATCCTCAATTCTTCCATTTGTACAGCTACCGATAAAAACTTTATCTATTTTAATGTCTTTTGCTGCCATATCCGGTTTTAATCCCATATATTTTAGAGCTCTTTCTATTGAATTCTTTTTATCCTCATCTTTTTCAATATTTGGATTTGGAATTTTACCATCAATTGTAATCACGTCTTGTGGGGATGTTCCCCAAGTGATCATAGGTAAAATTTCATTTGCCTGTAAACTAATCTCTTTTTCAAAAAGTGCATTATCATCCGATTTTAGATTTCTCCAATATTCTAAAGCTTTCTCCCAATTTTTTCCTTTTGGAGACATCGGTTTTCCTTCTAGATATTTAAATATTTTTTCATCTGGTGCAATTAATCCCGCTCTTGCTCCTCCTTCAATTGTCATATTGCATATTGTCATTCGTTGCTCAACACTTAATGATTTGATCAGATCACCAGCATATTCAACAACACATCCTGTGCCGCCTGCTGTTCCTATTTTTCCAATTATTTGTAAAATTACATCTTTAGAAGTAACTCCTAAAGGAAGATTTCCATTAACATTTATTCTAAAATTTTTTGCTTTTTTTTGAACTAATGTTTGTGTAGCTAAAACATGTTCTACTTCTGATGTACCTATTCCAAACGCCAAAGCTCCAAATGCGCCATGTGTAGCAGTATGACTATCTCCACAAACAATCACAGTGCCTGGTTGAGTGAATCCTTGTTCAGGTCCAATTATGTGAACTATTCCTTGTCTTTTATCATCCATACCAAAAATTTGTATTCCAAATTCTTCACAATTTTGTTCTAAAGTGTCGACCTGAATTTTTGACTCTTGATCGGCAATACCATTTGTTCTATCAGTTGTAGGAACATTGTGATCTGCTACAGCCAAGGTAAGATTGGGGTGTCTTACTTTTCGATTAGAATTTCTAAGTCCTTCAAATGCCTGGGGACTTGTGACCTCATGAACTAGATGTCTATCAACAAATAATAAGGTTGTTCCATCAGATTGTTGGTCAACCAAGTGATCATTCCAAATTTTATCGTAAAGTGTATTAGGCATTAAAAAAAAAATTATTTTTTTTCTTTTAAGCTCTCTGTTTTCTTTTCAGCTTCTACTTTTGGAGCTTCTTCTTTTTTAGTCTCTATTTTTGGAGCTTCTTCTTTTTCGTTTTCTTTTGTTGAAGTTACTGGAGCTAAATTTTCTTCTGTCACTGTCTCAGGTTTTACATCAAGATCAATACCAATTTTTTTTCTAATTTTTTCGGCAATTCTTGCTGATTTACCAGTTCTATCTCTCAAATAATATAATTTTGCTCTTCTTACTTTTCCAGATCGTATAACTTTAATTGAGTCTATTACAGTTCCAAATAAAGGGAATGTTCTTTCAACACCTTCTCCAAATGAAATTTTTCTTACTGTAAATGAGGAGTTTATGTCTCTGCTTTTTTTAGCTATACAAACACCCTCAAAATACTGAATCCTCTCTTTTTTACCTTCTGTAATTCTCACACCAACTTTCACAACGTCTCCTGGAAAAAACTCCGGAATTTTTTTTTCGGAAAGTATTTTTTTGACGTTATGCAAGTTTATTTCTTCTATCGTTTTCATTTTAATATTTAACAATTAAATCTTCTTATATTTTTGCCACAAATCTGGTCTTCGGTCGCGTGTTATAGCCTCAGATTGAGATAAACGCCAGTCTTTAATTTTCCCATGATCACCTGATAATAACACTTCTGGCACTGATTTTTCCTCCCAAATCTGTGGTTTTGTATATTGCGGATACTCTAAAAGACCATTTTCAAAAGTCTCCTCAGAAACAGATTTTTCATTACCTAATACTCCTGGCAAAAGTCTTAATACACTATCCAGTACAACAAGCGCAGCAGTCTCTCCTCCTGACAAAACAAAATCTCCAATACTTATTTCCACAATGTTTCTTGTAGATAGCACTCTTTCATCAACACCTTCAAAATGTCCACAAATTAAAGAAAATGATTTTTCTTTAGACAATTCTTGAGCAAGTTTTTGATCAAATATTTTACCTTTAGGTGAAAGATAGAAAATTTTATCTCCTTTTTTTACATTTTGATCGATAGAATTAGCCAAAACATCAGGTTTAAGCAACATACCACTTCCACCACCATAAGGAGTATCATCAACTGTCTTATGTTTGTCTGTCGCTGCATCTCTTATATTAATTACATTTAGATTCCACAATTTCTTAGCCATTGCTTTTCCATAAAGGCCTTTATTTAGTGGCCCAGGAAAAATTTCTGGATAAAGTGTAAATACTTGAGCTTGCAACATAGATAAACTTTACTTTATTTGTTTTCTTCTTTTTTAGCTTCTGCTTTAGGAGCTTCTTCCTTTTTAGCTTCTGCTTTAGGAGCTTCTTCCTTTTTAGCTTCTGCTTTAGGAGCTTCTTCTTTTTTAGGCTCTTCAGAACCTTCTTTTTTTCTATCTTTTTTTGGAATTGCCTTTTGAGGGTTATTACCGTTAGCGGGCATAGGCATTAATTCATTTTCACCTAAAATTCTAGCTACTCTTGTTGTTGGTTGTGCACCTTGACCCAACCAGTATTTGATTCTTTCAGCTTCTAGTCCTATTCTTTCTTTTTTTTCTTTTGGCAATAATGGATTAAAAAAACCTACTTTCTCTATAAATCTTCCATCCCTCGCAAAACGACTGTCAGCTACTACAACTTTATAAACGGGTCTCTTCTTAGTGCCACCTCGTGATAATCTTAGTTTTAACATTTACTCTCCTTATTTTATTTTAGTTGATTAAATAATTCTGGAGGTATTCCTTTATCAGACATACCTTTCAGATTTCCCTTTGACATCTTTTTCATCATTTCAGACATCATTTTAAATTGTTTTAACAATTTATTGATAGTGGCTGGATCAGTTCCAGAGCCATTAGCAATTCTTTTTTTTCTAGAACCGTCAATAATTTTTGGGTTCTCTCGTTCTTTTTTGGTCATTGATAAAATTATAGCCTCATTCTTTGTGATAACACTTTCATCAATTCCAGCTGCATCCATTTGTGATTTAACTTTTGAAACACCTGGCATAAAAGACATTATTCCCTCGATTCCACCCATCTTTTTCATTTGTCTTAATTGAGTTAAGTAATCTTGCATTGAGAATTGTCCTTTTTTTAAATTTTCCTCAGTTTTTTTAATATTTTCTTCACCTAAATCTTGAGCTGCTTTTTCAACAAGAGATACAATATCTCCCATACCAAGAATTCTATTTGCAATTCTATCTGGATGGAATACTTCAAGGTTTTCGATTTTTTCTCCTATACCTAAAAATTTTATTGGAACTTGTGAAACAAATTTCATACTCACAGCAGCTCCTCCTCTAGCATCACCATCTGCTCTAGTTAGAATTATCCCAGAGACATCAACAGTATTTTTAAATTCTTTTGCTACAGATGCCGCAACTTGACCTGTTAGTGAGTCAGCGACTAAAAAAGTTTCTGCGGGTTTAATTGTATTTTCAATTTGTTTAATCTCACTCATCATTTGTAAATCTATTTGTGTTCTACCAGCAGTATCAAATAAAATGATGTCAGCACCATTAAGATTAGCAGCACTAATAGCTCTTTGACAAATGTCAGCAGGTTGTTGACCCTCAATTATTGGTAGCGTTAAGATGTTGTTTTGCTCACCTAAAGATCTTAATTGTTCTTGGGCAGCTGGCCTGTAAATATCTAAACTAACCATCATTACTTTCTTTTTTTTTGTATTTTCTAAATATCTTGCAAGTTTAGCTGTTGTAGTGGTCTTACCAGAACCTTGAAGTCCAACTAGCATCATTGGCACTGGCGGTACAGCATTGAGATTTACATCATTATTTTTTTCACCTAGCAAGTTAACCAATTCATCATAGACAATCTTTACAACCATGTCTCCCGGAGATGTTGATCTTATTATTTCTTGACCTAAAGCTTTTGGTTTAACTTTCTCAATAAAATCTTTAGCAACATCAAGCGATACGTCTGCTTCTAATAAAGCTTGTCTTATACCTCTTAATCCTTCATCAACTTGATTTTCATCAAGTGATGGTGCTTTTTTTAAAGAGGAAAAGACTTCCTCGAATTTATTTGTTAAATTTTCAAACATATTTATTACACGCATTAGTAATCGCACTAGTGGGCGAACCCTCGCTGACTAGTGTCGATCTCTTTGTTTCCAAAGACACCGCAAATTTAACGTTTTTGCGGAAACTGCATCAAACTATAATAGAGGTTCAAAAAGTCAATAAATAAGTTAAATAACTATATATGAACATTAAAGCATTTAAAATGAACGGATTAGGTAATGACTTTGTAATCATAGATAATAGACAAAAAATTACCAATTTAACAAAGGATCAAATAATCAAAATTTGTGATAGAAATTTTATTGGCTGTGATCAGTTGATCCTAATAAAAAATGACAAGTCAGCTGATGCAAACTTAAAATTCTTTAATTCTGATGGTGGGGAGTCGGGAGCATGTGGCAATGGAACAAGATGTGTTGCGGATTTCATTTCAAAAGAAACTAATAATAAAACTATAATTTTGAATACATTTTCTGGAAATTTAAAGTCTGAAATTTTAGGAAATAATATCGTTACAACAGAAATTGGTATAGCTAAAACAGATTGGAATGAAATACCTTTATCAGAAAAATTAAATACAAAAAATTTAAATATTAAAATACTCGACAAAAACAATAAAGAACATCTTGGGGGCACTGCAGTTAATGTTGGAAACCCACATATCATTTTTTTTGTTAATGAACTCGAAAATTTTGATATAAAAAACATTGGTCCAGGAATTGAAAATCATAAATTTTTTCCAGAAAAATGTAATGTCACAATTGCTCAAGTAATAGATAAAGATTTGATTAGGGTTAAAGTTTGGGAAAGAGGAGCTGGACTAACTAAAGCATGTGGTACAGCTGCTTGTGCAACAGCATTTGCTGGCAAATTAAACAATTTAACAGAAAATAAGACAGATATAGAATTTACAACAGGCAAACTATCTATTTTGATTGATGAAAAAAATTCAATACACATGAAAGGTCCTGTATCAGATATAGATGAAATCGAGATTAAACTGTAATGGGAATTTTTGACAAATTTAAGATAGGTTTTCAAAAAAGTGCCTCTGCACTTACGTCTGGTCTTAAAGAAATAATAATTAAAAAGGAAATAGATGATGAAAATTTGAATAAAATTGAGGAGTTTTTAATTCAATCAGATGTAGGTGTAGAAGCTGCATCTGAAATAAAAGAAATCATTTCAAATCAAAAGATCGACCCAAACAAAGATCTTACTAATGAAATAAACCATATCTTAAAGGAATATATCATTTCTTTAATGAAACCTTTGGAAAATAATTCTTTTTTTGAAAAAAAGGAAAAACTTAATGCAACTTTAGTTTCAGGAGTAAATGGAGTTGGAAAAACTACAACTATTGGTAAAATTGGTAAAATTTTAAAAACCAATGGAAATAAAGTTATGTTTGCAGCCTCGGATACTTTTCGAGCTGCAGCAATTGAACAGTTAGAAAATTGGGCAAATAAAGTTAATGTTCAAATTACCAAATCTTCTCAAGGTTCTGATCCTGCTTCAGTTGCGTATAAAGCTGTTGAGGAAGCAATAAACAATAATTTTCAACAAGTATTAATTGATACGGCTGGAAGACTTCAAAATAAAAAAAATTTAATGGAGGAATATAAAAAGATTGCTAATGTTACAAAAAAGATTGATCCAGATGCACCACATAACGTTATATTAGTTTTAGATGCTACATCAGGACAAAATGTAATAAATCAAGTTGAAGAATTTAATAAGATAATTCCTATAACAGGTATTGTTATGACTAAATTAGATGGAACAGCGAAAGGTGGCATACTTTTAGCTTTAGCGAAGAAATATAAGCTTCCTATTTTAGCTCTAGGCTTAGGTGAAAAAGAAGATGACCTTCAATTATTTGATGCAAAACAATTTGCTGAAGCATTTACTCAAATTAATTAATCAAATTACTAGAAATTAAAGGTTTGTAGATATTACATTTATAGTTGTCTTTAAATTTATAATGACCACAATCTTTAGAAAATGAAGAAATTATGAAATCAAATTTTCCTGTAGTAGGGTAAAGTTCCAATTTTTTTTTACTGATATCATATTTAAAATTTGCATTTAAGCTTTTTACTGCGCTAATCATCACTAATGTTTTGTCATCTTTTAGTAAATAATATGCAAAATCATCTGGAAATACTGGGAAATCGTATTCCTGTAAAAAATATTTTGCTTGAGATGGAAACCAATCATAAGAGATTAAAGGAGATGATGACTTAGTTGAATAATTATAAATATAAAGGTCTTTTGGATAATCATTTATATAATTACTTTCTTCACCTCTTGCTAAAATAGATTTGTCTCTGCCTTTAAAATATAAGCTAAATTCTTTGTTATGAGAGTCCATATTGTCTATGTGAAATAAATCATCTGGTTGGAAAAATTTATCTTGTGAATAAGCAATATTGATAAAAAATAAGCAAGATATAAGTACTGATAAAAATTTTTTCATAATTAAAGTTATAAAAAAAATTTGAAATATATTTGTTGAGATTATGGCTTAATTTAAACCTTTTAAAAAAGAATTGAGAGCTTTAATAAGATTTTCATCAAATTCCATCATATGATTGTCATGTTTTGTAAAATAAGAAAATTTTGGTTCATTGGCAATTTTATACATTTCTTTACCCATCTCAAAAGGCACTATTTGATCAGCCTCTCCATGCATAATTAGAAGAGGAACGCCAATGTTTTTAATTTTAGATTTATTATCAAACTTATCTTTCAATAATAAACCAACAGGTATATATGGATAAAATTTTTTTGCTGCATCAATCATTGATGTAAAAGGAGTTTCCAATATTATTCCAGCAAAATTTTTATTTTGCGACAAGTGTGTTGCGACCCCAGTCCCTAAAGACTCTCCATAAACAATAATATTTTCCTCTTTAACACCCTTATTATACAACCAATTAATTGCACTCCTGCCATCTTCGTAAAGACCTTTCTCAGTAGGTTTGCCTTTATTCCCACTAAATCCTCTCCATGCAATTATCAAAAAATTAATATTCATTTCTTCAAAATGATTTATTTTATGAATTCTATTTTCTAAAGATCCTGCATTCCCATGAAAAAAAACTAATGTCTTATATTTTTCTAAATTTTTTTCATGATACCAGCCTAGCAATTCAATGTTATCTTCAGTTTTGATATTTACTTTTTTAATTTGAACAGATAACTTATCATCAAAGTAATTATTCTCACTAGGGTGATACATCAAATTTCTTTGATAAAAATAAAGAAAAATTAACAATACAAAATAAATTAATATAATTAATTGAAAAAATAATAACAAATTATTCCTAAACTTTTTTAACATTATTTTTCTTTGCTAAGTATACGCCAAAAAATACTAAAATTGTTCCTAAGAAATGATAATATTCAAATTTTTCATCAAACAAAATGTATCCGTAAATTGCACCATATACTGTAAAAATATAAAGTGTAAATCCTGTTAAAGATGCACCTAATTTTTTTTGAGTTATAGTATAAAGCGTAAATGCAATTATTCCTGGTGAAACGGCTGCGAAAAAAACCCAAAAATAAAATTCAGGGATAAAAACTGTTTGCTTATAAAAAATTTCTTCACCAATATAAAAGGGAAGTAAACTTAATGCACCAAAAAAAGAAATTAAAGTAAATCTCTCAAAAATTTTTAATTTGGAATCCCAATAAAATAAATAAATAGAATATAAAGCCCAACCAATAGCAGCAGCCAACATCCATAAATCTCCGATTGTGAATTGTAAGTTAATTAATAAATTAATATCTCCTTTTATAATAATTATAAAAACGCCTATTAAACACGAAATTAATCCAATTATTTTGGTTGAATTAATTTTCTCTTTAAAAAAAAAATATGAAATTAAAATTATAAATACTGGAGATGATGTATAAATAATTCCCATATTTGTAACTGTTGTAGTTTCGCCTGCTAAAAATGGAAAAGCTCCACACACTCCGCATCCCATTGAGCCTAAAAAAAGTAATTTTTTATATTCTTTTTTAATGACATGAAATTTTTTTTTTAAGGCCACATATGTAAAAGGCAATAATATTAAAAAAACAACGGTCCACCTCCAAAAAGCAAGTGATATGGGGGGAACAAATTCTACACCACCTCTCGCTACTACTAAATTACTAGCCATAAAAATTGGCTGAATAAACAATAATGATAATGGAAAGATATTAATTTTGAAATTTTTCAATTTAATTTGAACTAACTTTTATCAAAGAAGGCTTCATAAATCATCATTATGATAGCTGCAGCCATTAAAAAGTAAACTGGAATGACGTCCAAAAAACCAATCATCATCGATCTTGTTAAAGTAGTTGCCAATCCAATTAAAAAAAATATCGCAAATGATAGTCCAATGATAGTAGTAATTTTATTCATTTTTATTTATTCCTCACACTCTTTTTCCAACCATCTGGCAATACCTAAAAATCTGTGGTCATCATATTTGTCACCAATTAATTGAATACCCAATGGTAAATTATTTTCACCCTCAAGTAAAGGGAGCGAAATACATGGTGTTCCAAGATAAGACCAAACTTTGTTAAACTCGGCTGTGCCAGTACTTTTTAAACCTTTGGGGGCTACACCTGGACTAGAAGGTGATAATACTCCATGATAATCCTCAAATACTTCCTGATAAGACTCATAACTTCTTTTCATAAAGTCTATTGCTTCAGCATATTCTTTTCCTGAATATTTATTTCCTTTCACAATTGCATCTTGCATATATTTAGAAAGTTTTTTTTTAAATT